>JAJFJJ010000091.1 GCA_021774195.1 Nitrosomonas sp.
AACCGTTGGAGTGGCGAAATAAGAAACTGGGAACCGATAAGAATTGTTCATCTTAACCCAGAAAAGCAGCAAGTCGAGATTGTGGAAAATAAGGCTGCATAAATTCAACTTTAGGCGACAACTATCTTGACATCTATCGATAGTAAATTGTATGTCTCGTTATTAGCTGGATTCTACATTTCTTTAATAGGCTGTAGTTTTTTACAAAAGGGACCCGATATTTCTGAAGGAGATCCTGTAGAAGGTGCTGTAGGGCCTGTCATTAATTTAGAACAGGGTTGGACCACTGATACTCAACAAGCTTTCTATTTTACCGACCAAGGTTCAAGAATCATACCCTACGAATGGTTTGTTGTACTTGAACATGCAAACAATACTGATTTATTTCGAGATAACAAGAATATAGAAGCACTACGTTATTTGCCAGCTGAAGCTAATTCATGGAATCCTGATGGGTTGCCAGTTGGCTTTGCTAAAGGCACCGACCACAATAAAGAAAGTTGGTTTGGCTTAACCTGCGCGGCCTGTCACACCACACAAATCAATTACAAGGGCACCCAAATGCGCATTGATGGAGGCCCTACACTAGGTGATTTCGAAACATTCAGTCGTACTCTTGTAGAAGCACTCAGTGCGACGTATCAAGATGCAGATAAATTTGCTCGTTTTGCAAAAAACATCCTCGGTGCTGACGCCGAAAATGCCAGCATAAGAAACAAATTGCGTCACGATTTATTAACCCAGACCGAGGCATTAGCTTATCGTAATGACATCAATCATTCCGGTGGCCCAGATCAACCTCACTATGGATTTGGCCGACTAGACGCCATTGGCGCAATTTTTAATAAGGTCATGGTGCAAATTAATGGCATGCCAGAAAATATACGGGCCGCTGATGCGCCAGCCAGTTATCCGTTCCTATGGGGAACCCATCAATCTGATGTCGTCCAATGGACAGGTTTCGCGCCCAACGGCCCCGAAACGCTTGGCGCAATTGTTCGAAATGGTGGGGAGGTCGTTGGTGTTTTTGGAGCTGTCGATATTACCGATAACGAAAATGCCAAATCCTATGCAAATTCACTGGCGATAAAAGAACTAGGGCTACTAGAAGCCTGGGTTGCCGAATTAAGATCGCCTGCTTGGCCCGCCGAATACTTACCGCCCGTTAATCCTGAAACAGCGGCGAAAGGCAAGATGCACTATGATATTTATTGTTTAGAGTGCCACCAGGTCATCACTAGAGATCAAGAAGGTGAATCATATAATGCTGTACTCACACCGATTAGTGAACTAAAAACGGACTCAACTGAATGGGACAACATGCAGCGCTTATTCAAGGCCGGGAGATTTGAGGGTCGAAAAGAAGGTGTCATTATTGGCGACAAAATTCCTGCCGAAACAACAGGTTTGAATCCACTGGTTAATTCTGTTGTTGGCTCGCTATTAAGACACCCAATCGAAACAGTAGAAGCAGTTATTACGCAGATTGAAGGCGGCTACGCAGCTAAGGAAGAAGACAAGAAAGGAAAGTTTGCAGATCTTGAAGACAAGATGGAACTGTTAAGCGGGAAATACTTGAAGCAACAAGATACGACCAAAAAGGATTCGGATAATAGCGGTGTATATAAAGCACGTCCATTGAATGGTATTTGGGCCACAGCACCTTACTTACATAACGGTTCAGTACCAAATTTATATGAATTACTATTACCTCAGGAACAACGTTCCAAAGCATTCTTCCTTGGTAGCCGAGAACTTGATGCAGAGAAAGTAGGGTTTGTTTCCACCGATAAAACACCTGGCACTCAGGCATTTTTGTTCGACACAACGCTCAAGGGAAATTCCAATAAAGGACATACTTATGGTGCCAATGAGTTAACTGAGCAAGAAAGATTAGAATTACTGGAATATCTGAAGACACTATAAAGTTATAACGGAATCACCAACTTTTTCAAAGCTTAAAACGGTTGCGAATTTGTTTGGTGATTCCAAAAGTGTCAACTGAAATAGTCCAAGTATGACGAAGGGGTCCAACGAAGGGGTCCACAACGAAGGGGTCAACAAAGGGGTCAAATCGCACGCCGTTATCGGCAATTTATCTAGCGGGTTAAAGTCCCGTCCGGGGAATTGCTCATTCACCCCTTCGTCGTTCTATGATATTAGCCATAAGGACTAATCCTTTTGGATGATTGATTTTTGCGCGATGGGGCAATTGAATGATTCAACATAGCTCGCTTACAATAACTGGCACATACGAGAAGATCCATCCGTGATGGACGAAAAAAACTGTTTAACCAGCTGAGCGCATTAGATGCCTGTCAATAACAGATCAATAGCGCCAAGAATTTCATCTCTATAGTTTTCGAGCGAGGCCGTTTCTTTTACAAGAACAGATGTTGGAATGGAAGTTAATTGGTGAGTAAGTAGAACAAAACTATGACCACTAATCTCAATTGTAGGACAAAGTTTTTTTGCGGTTGTATTGTTTAGTGTGTTAAGTGGAGTTAGCGGAATGACAATTCGTGTATTTAGCTCGACTAATATATCGCTTTGTACATCTACGAAATAGGGGTAGGTTTTTTTAGTGTTCTTATTTTCATTTTCATATAATGTATATTGGCTCATTAAAACTCTCTGAATGAGTCGGAAAAAAGACCGTTTTCATCGACTAAATTGTTTAATGTTTTCAGTGCTTTCTTATTTTCTTTTAGCCAAGTTTCATGCGCGGCTTTTTTTACTTGTTGTGCCAAAGCATTTTCAAGCGTGGCAGATAAATTGATTTTTAAACTTCGGGCTTTATTTAATAGATCGCTGTTCACGCTTAGGTTCGCAGATTTTTTTGGAGCAGTTTTATCGTATATTTGCAGCATTTTATGTCCCTCATTAATAATGCGCATGGTCTGTAAACTTTAAATATAGCACTAGCATGAGCATATAACAAGCCGCATAACCAATGCGATTATCTAGATCTGGCAGGCCGTGCAGTGATCCTTTTTTATTCTACACTTCAGCTATTTTCTTCCCTTCCGGTACAGTACCAATAGAACGTGTCCCAAAATTCAATTTCGAATCGATTGCAAGTTCTAGATCAAGAATGTTTGTCAATTTCTGAACGATGGACAAACCAAATCCAAACCCTTTGGATAAATCTCTTTCAGGATTATTAATCTGACGATTTAGATCAAATATTAATTCGTGATTATCTTTGTGTATACCTATGCCAGTATCACCTACTTCTATCGCTAGCGTGTTGTTAATCTGTTTTTTACATGTAATCCAGATTTCTCCCGCTTGAATGTGCCGAAATGCGTTGGCGACCAGATTACGAATAATAATTTCCAGTAAAACAGGGTCTGTGTCTGCCATCAATCTTGTTTAAGCACATTGAAATTTCAATTGTCTTTGTAGACTTATTTCTGTGTATTCTGTGCGTACGCAAGCCAAAATGTCGTCCAGATCGAAATCTTTTTTATCGGGCTGTATGATCCCGGCTTCTAGCTTGGAAATTTCCAGCAATGTATTCAACAAGCGTTCCATGGTATTGAGTGAGGGTTTTCAGGTGCGTCATAAAAAGACCCAAATTGGAACAAATAAGGGCGCCTCTAAAGATTTGGATTTCATCCCAACGACTGTGCAGATAAAAGTTCAAAACCGCTTTGCAACTGCAACCGGAAAGAAATAGTCCCCAACGCTTAAATTCACCACGTTCGATAATTATCGTTCTGTTAATGTCACCTCTATACTAAACACCTGGCCGGAGCGCTGATATCGTAGTTTTACTTTCTGCCCTGCTTGCAAGGTTTTAAGGATGTTGGAATACGATGCCAAATCGCTAATTGGTTTACCTGCCAGTTGAGTCAGAATATCGCCCGGTTGTAGTTGCACCTGCTGTGCCGGTGAACCCGGAATCACATCATCCACACGCACACCCTCCCCTCGATACGAGAAATCCGGTACCGTCCCTAGGCCTGCTGTACGTTTGGTTCTAACGGATGCTGGTTGTTGTGTCGATTGATTTTTTGTCTCTAGTGTCAACGTCATGGGCTCAACCCGATTGGCCAGATATTCGGCTGTTTCTTTTAATATGGCCGCCACTTTGACCAATCCAGCAGCGTCAATCTTGTCAACGGTGTCTCCTGGCGCATGATAATCTTCATGTGCACTGGCAAAGAACTGTACTGCCGGCACACCTGCTTCAATAAAAGCGGCTTGATCGCTGGAACCGAAATCATCCTGCACAGCATTCACATTAATACCCGTTACGAACCCAGCACCCCGAAACACATGCACCAATTCGCGTGTTGACCCAGCACCAAATATGGTCACAGGGTTATCACCTAAACGCCCCACGGTATCCAAATTCAGCATGGTAAAAATATCATTCACAGGATATTTGTCTGCTTTGTTAATATAGTGTTTCGCGCCTAACAACCCCGCCTCTTCACCGGTAAAAGCAACGAAAATGATACTGCGTTCAGGCTGCCATTTGCCGGCAGCCAGTCGAGCCAATTCCAACATCACCGCAATACCACTGGCATTATCGTCGGCACCGTAATGAATTTTTCCTTTATTGGCAGCACGCACATCCGGCCAACCTAGACCCAAATGATCATAATGTGCGCCAATAATTAAACTTTGTGATGCTAATTCAGGATTTGTGCCCGGAATAATACCGATGACATTTTGCAACGAAACAGTTCCTTTTGGCTCACCAACATCCTGCTGCCATCGCTGATAAAAATCACCATCGTCACCACCCGGTTGCAGCCCCGCTCGTTGAAATTGATCAGCGATATATTCTGCTGCTAAATCCAGCTCTGGGGTACCCAGTTCACGCCCTTTAAATGCAGCACTAGACAAATGCGTAACATCTTTCATCATGCGGCTTTGCGAGAATATCGGCGGTAATTCCGCCAACGCCTTGCGCGTCTTCAAAGTACCGACATGACGTGTTCCCACAACAGCGCCATCTTGCTGCGTGATCCATTTTGCTAATGGTGAAGCCGTAATTGGCCATTGGCCTTTGTTGACATTAGTCAGTTCAGCACCTTCAAAAGCCAGGTAACTATACTTGCGATAATGTGGCAGCTTCCTAGCTAATTCACCAATCGCCTGTGGAATATCTGAAGCAACCCATAATAATGTTTTATTGGCATTGGCCGGTTGTCTGGCCGTTAACACAATGGAATGCGCCGCTTTTAGATAATTTTTGCCATCCTGCTGGAATTGCTCATCATTAACGGCAACATCATGATCCGACAAAGCCATCATTAAGTTATGACTAAATTTATTGTTCCAACCCATCACCCAAACGGTTCGATCTGTTGGTAAAACATCCAGCTCGCTGTCACGCACAACTTCCAACCACTCATTTTGCGTCCTTCTCCATTGCTCTGCCAACAAGCTATAGGCTTGCAAAACTTCATCACCCACATCGGCTGGCAATACCATTAATGGTTTCTCAGCACCAAAACCTTGCGACAAAGCAGACGGAATTTCCCGGCTGTCTAGACGTCTAAACACATCAAATTGTGGATCAACATCTATGCGTACCGGGCGAGTCTTAAAATCCATCTCCAGTTCAGTTGAACTTTGGTTTAGTTTAACCATTGATTGGAAAGCCTGCGCTTCCCCTTCTAAATGAACCGCAACCGGCACCGTCATCTGATAAGGGTTACCTGCTTGCTTTTGCGTTACAATCGCTTTTAATCTGAAGCCGCCACTAACTTCTTGAACTTGTGCTTGCTCCAGAACCAGGTCTGGCGCACCAATACCATGCACCCATTGTTTGAAAAACTCAGAGAAATCGTGATCTTCCAGTGTATTAAAGCTATCTTTTAAATCATCAAATGTTGCTTGTTTAAATTTAAATTGACTATAAAATCGCCGTAACACACGCACAAAGTCTTCGTCACCAACCTCTTGACGCAACATATGAAAAAACATCATGGTTTTTCCATAACCTACCGCCTCTGTGCTGGAACTGTGGCGAGAAACAAATTGGGCAATTGGAAAGTCTTTTTCTTTGCTTACGAAATCAACATATTTCTGCAACACATCACGGCGGTATTCTTCGCCTTTTCCTCTTTGTTCATTCACCAGATGATCAGCTAAATAAGCCGTCAATCCTTCAGCCCAATTTCCTTTTTGATAATCAACAAAAACACCATTGCCCCAATAATTATGCAAAATTTCATGAGGATAAGAGGAATGTAAAATAAATGGAAAACGAATGACTTTAGGGCCAAGCAAGGTAAAAGAAGGCATACCGTAGCCGGTTTCCCAGAAATTCTCGACTAAAGCGAATTTTGCGTATGGATAAGGTCCAAACAACTTGTTGTACATACCAATATATTGCGCTGTGGTGTCTAGATATTTTTGTGCCAAGGCATCATCTGCACTGCGCAAATAAACCAGCGCATCAACTGCTCCAGCAGACTGTTCATAACGCGTATAGCGGCCCGCAACAATATAAATATCATCTTGCGCCTGTTGTTCCTCCCAAATAACTGTTCGGGTCGTGTCAGTTTGTTGCGCACTAACCAACCCTCCCTGGCTGACCGCATCCCAGCCTGCCGGAACCTGAACGCTTAAGTGAAATGACACCATCGGCAAATCAAACTGCGGATACCAAGCACTTGAATTTGCCAGAAACACGCCTTCGTCAGAGATAACACCTGGGCTATAACTAAAGCTGCGAGCATATTCCTGACCAGGACCCTGCACAGAGTGGTTAATTTTGCCACTATAATACAACGTCACCTGTTTTTGTTGGGGCGATAGTGTTAGCGTGTAATGCTTCAATGGCACAGATACAAAACCAGGTTTACCAGACCCATTTTGTAGCTGGATTTGTGCGCCATCAACCGCATCAATTTCTAAATTGGCATGTAAACTAAAATTAACGGTACTGACTGTATCTTTGTTTTGATATTGTTCAGGCAGACTAATTTGATCTTTGACCTTCAACTCAGAAGAATGCGGCTTTATTGAGACTTCCATATGGTGATGGAAAACTTGGTTATTACCAACTGAAAGCATGCTGTAAAGCAAACTACAGCATAAAAAGACTGTAAGCAGAATGAATCTTAATTTTTGGCGCATAGTTCATCTTAAATAGGGTAACAGCCAAAACAAAGGCAAGGCTAAATCAATTAAATACAAAAAAAAACCGCTATAAAAGCGGCTTTTTAGTTTCCTTTTGACGGGATATGTTATTTTTATTTTTCTAATTTCCTCTAAGAGGAAATTTGTTTAGTATGTAGGAGGAGGAATTCCGTCTTGGCCTTCTGGCAAGCAGTTACCATTTCCATCAAGACCGAATTCGCAATCTTCACCAACGCCAGTAGCGCCCATGTCAATATCGCCAAAGCAACCAGTTAAAAACAAGACCATAAAAAATGCTGCAATATATGATGAGAGTTTCATTTATTTTAGTTCCCTATTTTAAAAATAATACCAATTAGTTGTTACGTTCCTAAATTTGGAGTTTGAGTATATACCGAAACCAAACAAGAATTCAACCCAAAAAGTTCAAAGAAATCCATCTTTAGATCTCAATCAATCTCGCCTATGCTATTACAGCCACATTTTGTTATATTTTTCAAACGAATTTACTTCACTTCCAGCTTTATTTTTTATGCCAGTTGTCCACTATCAGACAAACAAGTAAGGGCCACAAATTAATGATCATCCTTCAATGCTTGCGGCATGGCCGCTTTTAAATAATAGATCATTGACCATAAAGTTAAAAAAGCAGCAAGATAGATCAACCAAGTGCCAACAACCTGGGAATCAAAATATCCACCAATATTATCGTGATAAAGCAACATTGGAATTGCTACCATTTGTGCCACAGTTTTTATTTTCCCTAGGAATGAAACTGCAACACTTTTGGATCGGCCAATCTGGGCCATCCATTCCCTTAGTGCTGAGACAGTAATCTCACGACCAATAATAATCAAAGCAATCGGCGCATCTAGTCGACCTAAATAAACCAACATAATAAGGGCTGCAGCGACGATTAACTTATCTGCCACAGGGTCAAGAAAAGCACCAAAAGCAGAAGTCTGATTCAACACTCTGGCAAGATAGCCATCCAACCAATCAGTAATTGCTGCGGCGGCAAAAATTATGGTAGCCAATAAATTTTTTTCGACGGGTGTTAACCAAGTGTCAGGCAAGTAGAAAACACTCACAAATAACGGAATAACGAGAATTCTTAACCAGGTTAGTAAATTAGGAAGGTTATATGGCATATGACTTTTGATTATGACTGACAGATCAAATAAGAATCAATCAACAACTTTTTCAATGTACAAAATGAATTTCTTGTTCTGAATAGTACCGGCAATACACTCATGAAATAAACGAGAGAATCTCAATGAAAAACAGATTCAATGCAATTCCTTATAAATTTTTTCTGCCAATTGACGACTAATTCCTTCGGTTTGTTGTAACTCTTCAATACTCGCGGTTAATACACCTTTCAACCCACCAAATCGACCCAATAGCTCCTGCCGACGTTTGGCACCGACACCATTGATGTTCTCCAAGGTCGAGGTTGTTCTTGCTTTTCCACGTCGACCTCGATGGCCTTGAATCGCAAAACGATGCGCCTCATCACGAATTTGTTGAATCAGATGTAATCCCGCGTGATTTTCCGGTAATTGTAAAGCCTTTTTACCTGTTGGGAAAATTAATTGCTCTAAACCCGGCTTTCGTCCTTCACCTTTTGCCACCCCGAGCAAATTAGCACCCGAAATACCAAGCTCTACCAATGCTTCTTTAGCCGCGTTAACTTGTCCTTTCCCACCATCAATCAGAATCAAATCAGGCAAATGACCTTCCCCTTTCACTACTTTTTGATAACGTCGGGTTAACGCATCCTTTAAAGCAGCATAATCATCACCCGGCGTGATGCCAGAAATATTAAAACGTCTGTATTCATTGTTGCGCATAGAAAAATTATCGTAAACCACACAGGAAGCAACTGTTGCTTCACCCAGTGTATGACTAATATCAAAGCATTCGATACGCTTTAGAGACGTTTCATTTAACGCCGTTTGTAGTGCCACCAAACGTTCTTCCTGACTGGCCTGACGGCCCATCATTTGTTGTAATGCAAGCTGCGCATTTTCAGCAGCCATGTTTAGCCAAACACGCTTATCACCAATCGGTTTTAAATTAATAAAAACTTTATGTCCGGATTGATCTACCAACAATTGTTGTAATAGTTCACGCTGGATTTTCTCTCCAACCACAATCAAGTGCGGGACACTCCTATTCAAATAGTGCTGGGCTAGAAATGCCTCAACCACAGAAGCCTTATTGCAACCAACCGCATTTTGCGGAAAAAAGGATTTATCGCCTAAGTGGCGGCCACCTCTTACCATCGCTAAATTGACACATATTTTTCCACTACCATCTTCTGCTTTTGCACAAACAATAATATCGGCATCTAATGTCTGGCCGCTATCGACAGACTGCTTTTCCCTTATTTTCCTAAGCGATTGGATTTGGTCCCGAAAAACGGCAGCTTGTTCGTATTCCATCTGCTCGGCCGCCTGTTGCATTTTTTTCTGAATACTTTCGACGACTTCGGTTTGTTTACCTTGCAAAAACAATTCAGCACTACGTACATCCTCACGATAAGCTGATTGTGTTATTTGGTTAACACAGGAGCCGCTGCATCGCTTGATCTGATACAGCAAACAAGGTCTTGTTCGATGACTAAATACGCTATCTTCACAGGTGCGTAGCCGAAATACCTTTTGTAACAACTGAATGCTCTCTCTGACAACACCGGCATTTGGGAACGGGCCAAAAAACTGATGGGACTTATCTAGTACCCCTCGATAGAACCCCAGTCGAGGGAAATTATGGCCGCTAATGATGATGTAAGGATAGGTTTTATCATCCCTGAATAGAATGTTATAGCGAGGCTTGAGCGTCTTAATTAAATTATTCTCAAGTAACAACGCTTCGGCCTCTGATCGTGTCACCGTTGTTTCAATCGAGGCAATATGTGACACCATTAATTGCGTTCTAGGTGCCAAATTACTCTTCTGAAAATAGGAAGACACACGCTTTCTAAGTGCTAACGCTTTACCCACATAGATCACTTGACCTGTTTTATCCAACATCCGGTAAACACCGGGCTGGAGCGGCAGGTTTGCACAAAACGCTTTGGCATCAAATGTAACAGGAACTAAATCAGTCTTCTCTTCCAAATCAATGGTTACAGCGGTAGATTATTCGTAACTAGCCAATGTAGTATTGCGGTAACTATTCTGATTGTCCCTAGAATTCATCAGTTCAAGGCGCAAAATGTGAGTTTACACGTGTAAATGATCATTTTGTAACACAGAAATGGTGAATTCTAGGGGTGAGCTGAATAGTTACGATTATTCTTTCTTACCCAACAAATTCCCACCTATTGCCCAGTTCTCACGAGGAATTTCGTCAAATGTGATATAGGTATACTGCTTTGGTTTGTTAGCTATTCGCTCTAAGGTATCAGCAAGTTCTTCAGCAATTTTTTCTTTTTGCTCGTGTGACAAACTGCCTGCGAGTTTAATATTGACGTAAGGCATATCTATTCTCCTTTGTAACTATTCAGTATATTGCGGTAACTGTTCAGATTGCTCCTAGAATTCATCAGTTCAAGAAGCAAAATGTGAGTTTACACGCGTAAATGATCATTTTGTAACGCAGAAATGGTGAATTCTAGGGGTAAGCTGAATAGTTACTCTCCTTTTATAATTATTTTGATTAAATCAACTGATGATCATCATTTCCGGCATTTAAATCAGTCCGAATTCTAGCAAAAATTTGCTCAAACATTTCCGTTGTTAGCCGTTTGGTTTGGGTATTATAGCGACTGCAATGGTAGCTATCATAGAGCGTTAATCCATTTGGCAACGGGTGAATTGCCGCATGACCAAATGGGTAATCTTTAATCTTAAGGCTGAGATTTCTCAGCACCGCTTGATGCGCTAAAGTTCCAAGCGCTAAAATTGCAGCACCATCCGCTTGTTTAAATTCCGCTATTTCGGCGACTAGATATTCACTACATTGTCTTATCTCTGCCGGTGTCGGTTTGTTTGCAGGCGGCAAACATTTTACAGCATTGGTGATCCGACACCCCAAAAGCTTTAAGTCATCATCAGCTGAAACAGATTCATCATGGCTGGCAAACCCATATTTAAACAAGGTCTGATACAACAAAACCCCGGCAAAATCTCCGGTAAAAGGTCTTCCTGTACGATTAGCACCATGCATCCCTGGCGCCAAGCCAACAATTAACAGCTTCGGGTTTTGATCCCCAAAAGCCGCCACGGGTCGTGCATGATAATCAGGGTAACGTCCTTTAACATCTTCTAGAAACTCAGCCAATCGTTGGCATTTTTGACAATCTAACACGAGTATAGTGACCTGCGCTTTTATAGTAGAATGTGTAGCTATAATTAACACTCATAGCCCTTGAACATAAAGACTCTCGGATACTCAATCTTCACTGCAATTCTCAATTGGGATTGAATTGTGCCATTATGCATAATGCCCAACATACTAACAATAAATACCACATCATATTTCTGTTTTTAGTCGTTCTACTAATGCACCCAAAGTGGGTTATCGCAGCATCACCTGAACCGACACATGACATTGCCATAGTCACGCTCGCCGCACCCGAATCGATTCTTGATTTTCTCAATCAATATATCGAATTACCAGAACAGCCATTTGCCACGACGACAGCAAAACGTGCATTCTGGCGACGTATCCAGCGGAATATTAAAGAATTACTGGCAACAGAAGGTTACTTTACACCTCAATTAACTTTGCAAGACCATTGGGAGGATGACACGACGCCATCGATTATATCCATCGAACCAGGCCCACTGACCGAAATCAATACGATTAATATTGAATTTATTGGCGAAATTGCTAAGAAAGAAGCAAAATATCAACAACACATTCAACATTTACTTGAAAGTTGGCTTCTAAAAGAAGGCGATCCTTTCCGCTCCTCAGACTGGGAAAAAGCCAAATCAGCCTTACTTTCCGAAATTACACTTGAAAAATACGCTGCAGCATCTATTGAAACCAGCAAAGCCGCCGTTGACCCAGACACGGCACAGGTTGATTTATCGTTAATAATTGACTCAGGTCCAGCATTCTATTTCGGTGAATTGGACATCACAGGACTAGAACGCTACAGCTCTGAAATTATAAAAAACTTCATGCTTTTCCGGGTCGGTGACCCGTATAACCGAGAGGTATTGCATCGCTTCCAAATCGCATTACAAAGCATACCCCATTTCAAATCCGTTTCTGTTAGCATCACACCCGACACAACCCAATATAAAGCAGCCCCAATTCATGTCGTAGTGACTGAATTCAAATCGCAACGTATTGCTGTTGGCGCAGGATTTAGCTCCAACAATGGTGCCAGGGGTGAATTAAATTTTCGCAATCATAATTTTTTCGATCGTGCCTGGTATTTAAACAGCACATTAAGGTTGGAGCAAAAACGGCAAACTTTTGTTGCGGGTATTGATACATTGCCTAATCAGAATAATATTCAATATTCTTTAGACACCAGTCTGCAACGAACAGACATTAAGAACCTCGAAACCATCAAACAGAGAGTTGGCCTAACCCGTAACTTCAGAACCAGAGTGCTACAAAATCAAATCGGCTTAATTTGGCAACGAGAAAATAAACGCCCGTCCGGCGCAGACAATCAGATTAATGAGGCACTCGTGCTAGATTGGCGCTGGCGTTATCATCATGTCGATAACCCGCTACACATTCGACAAGGCAACGTAGCTGAAATACAAATTGGCGGCGGCAGTCAACATGTATTCTCTGAACAAGACTTTATACGCAGCTATGGCCGTTACCAAAGCTGGTGGCCTGTCGGTCAAAACGATGTGTTTTTTCTACGTGCTGAAGCCGGGTATACTTTAGCCCAATCGCGTTTTGGCATACCACAAGAGTATCTTTTCAGGGCTGGCGGTATTCACTCGGTACGTGGTTACGACTTTAACAGTTTAGGTGTCAGAGAGGGTAATGCGATTGTCGGTGGACGCACATTGGCGACAGGCACGGTGGAGTATACGCGGTGGGTGATACCAAAATGGGGTGCAGCCGTTTTCGCTGATTTGGGTAGTGCCGCAGACAAATGGCAAAATATGCATGCTTTCCTGGGGTATGGGGCCGGTATCCGTTGGCGCAGTCCAGCCGGACCACTTGCACTGGATGTTGCAAGATCGCATGAAACAGGCACCCTCCGTTTTCATTTTTCAATGGCGGTTGCATTCTAATGTTATCAATTCCTCCAACACGTCGATTTCTGAAGCAAAAATTTATAACACGAACCGTCTTCGTCTTATTTGCGTTTCTAGCCACAACCGCAGCAGCGGGATACTGGTTGTTCAATAGCCCCTCCGGATCACATTGGTTATTATCAACGCTTAGCCGAATCAGTTCTGGATCTATTTCGTTTGAAGGTATACAAGGCCCATTAAAAAAGCTTCATGTCGAACGACTTAATATTACCCACGAAGACACACGGTTTGTTCTGCAACAGGTGAAATTAAACTGGCAACCAGATCAACTCATTTCGAGAAAACTGTTCATTAAGCGTTTCTCAGCACACTCGCTGGCGTTTTATTCATCCGCAACAAAAGAAAAAAACGATCCTTCCACATTACCAACCAATTTAAAGCTGCCGATTGCAGTCACCGTACAAAATTTTGAGGTTGAAGAATTAACCTTTTTTACTGAAGGTATTGATGAACCCGATTTTTCAGCCAGCAATTTATTCATGCAATTGCAAAGCAATGGACAACACCATCGATTAACACAATTGAGCGCCAACTCAAAACTAGGCGCTTTCAATTCCACCGCAGAAATTAATGGGGATCATCCTTTTGTTTTATCTGCACAAGCCACGTTAAGTGACCCAACCCAATGGGGCGCACTTAAAACAACACTAAGCGGCAATTTAGAACAGATAGAGGTCGAAATTAATGGCAGCGGTTCGGGAATAACAGGCGACATCAACAGTCGTATTGAACCCTATGCAAACTTTCCCATCAACTTATTGACTATTTCATTAGAAAAACTGAACCCCGCATTGTTTGCTTCAAATCTTCCTGATGTTGAGTTTTCTGTTTTAACTAACCTTCAGAAAAATAGCACACACCCCCTTTCCGGCGACTTGGCGATCACAAACCATACCATTTCACCACTAGATCAAGATGGATTACCGTTTTCTCAGTTGCATACCAGCGTACAGCTATCAGATACCTCATTTCAATTAAACGATATCAATCTACAATTCTCGAACAATGGTTTAATTTTTGGCGACATAGTCTGGCATCAAACGCAAGCATCAGGCCAGGCCGATATAGAAGTTAGTAAGATCAATCCGATGGATCTCGACAGCCGCCTACAAGCGGCACAGGTTAGCGGTGAAATCAAATTAACCGGCAATGAAAAAATACAAAACGCCATCATTGCGCTTAACGACAATGCATTACTACTTCAAGCGAGTATCGAACACTCAGATAACATCTTAACGCTGGAGAATTTTTTACTACGTCACGGACAATCAAGGCTAAATGGTCAAGGGCGACTTGATTTTGCTCGTGAACAAAGTTATTTTTTTACTGGAAATTTGGAGCAATTCAATATTTCCGACTTCATCAAAGCCCCTGCGTCAGACTTAAATACATCATTATCTCTAGCCGGTAATTTATCGCCTCAAATAACCGGTGTATTTAATTACACTTTTAATCAGAGTCATTTTGCCGACCATGCTGTTTTGGGAAGTGGTCAAATCATTTATAACGGCCCTGAACAATTTGCCAGTCAAACCAAACTGCAAATTGGTGCTAATCATTTGCAGACTAGCGGCCAATTTGGTGTGCTGAATAAAAGTCTACAAATTGATATCAACGCACCGTCACTAGCCCAAATTGGATTTGGTTTGTCAGGCCGTTTAACGTCAAAACTTGAACTCGGCGGTCAATTTGAATCACCGGAAATCCACTTTGACATTGATGGTCGTCACCTGCGATACGCCGATGCGTATCAAATTGAAAATCTCTCTACTCAAGGGCGCTTTAGTGATCAAGATATTGCATTAAAATTACAAGCAACAAATTTTAGTGCTGAAAACAAAACCCAGTTGCAAGATCTTGCACTAAGCGTCAGCGGAAAAAAATCCAAACATCAGATTCACACGCAACTACAAATTGATGATGACACAAATCTTAATTTGAGCGCTTCCGGTGGCATTCAAACGTCTTCTGCAACAAACCATGCGTACCAATGGCATGGAAAACTGACAAAACTCTCGTTATCGGGTGCGACCCCACTTCAGTTACAAACACCAACATCACTTACCTTAGCTGCCGAAAAAATTATTCTCGGTACGACACAGCTCGCTATTGCCGGTGGACATGCCCATATCGATGAAACAAGTTGGACGCCACAAGCATGGCAAACTCGCGGCCATTTTTCCGGCATAGCCGTACATCATGGAAACGACTTAATTGCGCAGCAGGATATACTGCATTTGGGCGGCAATTGGCATTTTGTATCCAACCAACAACTCAATGGACAATTACAAGTCAAGCGTGAAAAAGGTGATTGGTACACCACAGGTGATTTTATACAACCACTGGGTTTGGAAACCTTAGGGCTGTTTATTCAAGTAAAGGATAAAAAAATCATCAGCCAATTCGATTTAACCAGCAAAAATATCGGTCAAGCGAATGCCCTTCTTACCTTTCCCATATCTCGCTCAGATCAAAATTGGTCGATTCCAGATGACACGCCGCTTGATGGCAACCTGCTCATCAATACAACCGATTTATCCTGGCTTGAAGCACTTGTCGATGACAATATCAAAACGGGTGGACAACTTAAATTTCAAGCAGATATTGCGGGCACAGTTAAAACACCGAAACTATCCGGCAAAATCTCTGGTCAAGAATTATCATTCTCATTATTAGACGAAGGACTACAACTAGAAGAGGGAAAATTATCGGCCCGCTTTAACCAATCTAATCTCCACATTGATCAGTTAAACTTTTCGTCTCCTTTTGAACCGGCACCCAATGACAAACTACTCAGAAAATTATCTATAGAAGAAAAACCCGGCACGTTGGACATTACCGGCACCATTGGGTTTACTGAAGACCGACATTATGTAACGGCTAAACTGGACCAACTTCCACTGTCCCACCCCTCAAATTACTGGATCATATTATCGGGCAACAGTCAGGCTGAGATTCAAAACAACCTATTGAATCTCAGTGGAGATATCGTGGTCGATGCCGGTTTGTTAATGCAACCACCTAGCGGACAACCGGTACTATCAGACGACATCATCATTGGCGAAAAAACTATTGAAGAAACCAGTGAACCATTAACCATGATTGATGCAACACTTGATTTAGGAAATAATTTTTATATCCGCGCTGCTGGCCTAGAAGGGAAACTGGTTGGCAGATTACAGGTTGACAATGACGACAAGCATTTGCTGAATGTAACCGGGTCTATCGCCACGCAAAAAGCAACATTTACCGCTTATGGTCAAAAGCTTAAAGTTAATAGAGGCATCGTCAATTTTCAAGGACCACTTGATGACCCTGGGCTCAACGTGTTGGCCACACGTACAGGAATCCCTGTAAAAGCAGGGGTAGAAGTTATGGGATCAGTTCGACATCCAAAAATTAGATTAACTTCTACACCGGAAATGCCCGATTCAGAAAAGCTATCTTGGGTCGTATTGGGCCACTCACTACAAGAAGGTAATGTGGACGCCAGCCTGCTTTTAACCGCAGCCAGCTCTATTCTTGGCGACCAATCCGGTGGCGGCGGCATCACACAACAGCTCAGTGATGCACTGGGCGTTGATCAAATTTCTTTTCGACAAGGTGAAACTGGAAATCCGCTAGGCAGTCAAATTGGCACCATCGGCAAGCGAATTTCCTCACGTGCCTTTATTAGTTATGAACGTGGATTAACGACAACCACGGCAGGGGTCACAAAATTGACCTATAATTTAACACCAAGAATAAAAATTGAAACGCGAGCCGGGATAGACAGCGCCGTAGATATGTTCTATACATTTCGCTTTGATTAGAAAGTGTAACTATTCAATCCACCCTTGAATTCATCAGTTCAAGGGACAATCGGAACAGTTACCGCAGTACACTAAATAGTTACAAGCAACAATTTATACTGGAGCAACCCTTGAAATTACACCTTGCAAATTTCGAAGAAAAAAAGATCTTTACCGGTTATGGTGACGACCATGTCATGGTTAACCAAATCCGATATGAGAAAAACGTCATCCTCCTGCCTGATCAAATTATTGATCATTGGCCCATATCATCCATCACTCAGCTGACAATGAATGATTTCGAGTGTATTTTCCCCCACCAACCAGAAATAATCATTTTAGGCACAGGGAATCAACATCAATTTCCTGATTACCAACTAATGAGCCACGTCATGAAAAAAGGTATCGGAATGGAAGTTATGGACACCAAGGCTGCTTGCCGCACCTACAATATTTTGGCTGAAGAAGGCCGGCATATTGCCGCAGCCATTTATTTAACTTAAACCTAAAATCCTCAGTTGATCGCTTCAGCAATGGATAATCTTATGAAACGAAACAAATATTTCATCAAATACTACTCACCCCAAAGGGTGAACCACGCTATGATACTTATAGCACACTGTTATTTATTTTTTTCTGCGTTGCAATTCGTTGTGAACTTGTTCACTTCTCATTGCGCCTTGCCAAAAAGAAATAACAGTACACTCTAAGCACCATCCAACTAAGGGTTTTAGGTTAAATACTTCACCTTCTCCTGCTAATCATATTTCCTAGCACCAAACATCAAATCAGTGGCTTCTTTTAATAAAAATTCTCGAAAGGCTTGCGCCACGCCGGATAATCTTTTGTTCCTACGATGTACGACATGCCAATAGCGTGTAATCGGAAAACCTTGCACATCGAGTATTTTTAGTCGGTTGGTTTCTAGTTCCAGTTCGATGGTATGTCGCGACATAATACCCAACCCCATGCCAGCCTGCACGGCCTGTTTAATGGCCTCCGTCGTATCCGTTTCCATTCCCTTGTTAATCTTAATTTCATGCAATGCAAAAAAACGTTCCATTGCACTACGTGTTCCAGAACCAGGTTCTCTCACTAGGAAGATTTCCTTGGCTAATCGTTTGACCGGTATTTTCTCCACTTTGCAGAGTGGGTGATCCGGTGGCGCAATGACAACTAAAGGGTTTTCTATAAAGGACTCGCTGGCAATATCCAGTTTTTCGGGTGGTTGCCCCATAATGGCAAGATCAATCACATTATCCGCCAATTGTTTCAAAACCGTTTCACGATTGGAAACATTCAAACTAACGGTTACACCACTATAGCGCTGACAGAACTTAGCTAATAAATGTGGCGCAAAATAATTAGCTGTCGTCACTACAGAGATATTCAGCTTACCGCGTTCCATCCCTTTTAACTCATCAATGGCAATTTCAAGGTCTTCTAACTGCTGAGAAATAGCGCGGCTGTAATGATAAAGCTCATTTCCTGCTTCAGTGAGTGAAATCTTCTTGCCCATTTGCTCAAATAAGGGCAAACTTATGTTCTCTTCCAGTTGTTTAATCTGCATGGAAACAGCCGGTTGAGTTAAATGCAATTCATTCGCCGCACGTGAATAACTTAAATGACGCGCAACGGATTCAAAAACTTTTAATTGGCGAAACGTTAAATGTAGCATGGGCTAATCGTTTGAGACTATAGATAAGCATTAGCTTATCATAATTATCAAAATTATTGATTTGTTCTTATATATAAATAACGTTATAGTTCACACCATTGTTGTTTTAAGTAGTTCTGTTTTTAACACAATCTACCTTCACTGACATTTGTATTAGACAAAATGAAGTGATTTCTAACTGGAGATAATATCATGGCAAAGACATATAGCGCTGGTGTAAAAGAGTATCGTGAAACTTATTGGGAGCCAAACTACACACCCCTGGATACCGATATTCTGGCTTGTTTTAAGATCACACCACAACCAGGTGTCCCTCGTGAAGAAGTAGCTGCTGCAGTTGCTGCTGAATCATCAACCGGTACTTGGACAACCGTATGGACCGATCTGCTGACCGATCTGGATTACTATAAAGGTCGTGCTTACAAAATTGAAGATGTACCCGGTGATGACACCTGCTACTACGCTTTCGTCGCTTATCCAATTGACTTGTTTGAAGAAGGCTCAGTAGTTAACGTACTGACCTCGTTAGTTGGTAACGTATTCGGCTTTAAAGCATTACGTGCATTACGTCTGGAAGACGTCCGTTTTCCTATTGCCTATGTTAAAACCTGCGGTGGCCCACCTCAAGGTATCCAAGTAGAACGTGATATCTTCAACAAATATGGCCGTGCTTTACTGGGTTGCACCATCAAGCCAAAACTGGGTTTGTCAGCTAAAAACTATGGCCGTGCTGTTTATGAATGTCTGCGTGGTGGCCTGGATCTAACAAAAGATGACGAGAACATTAACAGCCAGCCATTCATGCGCTGGCGTCAACGCTTCGAATTTGTTGTTGAAGCCTGCCAAAAAGCTGAGCGTGAAACCGGCGAGCGTAAAGGTCACTACCTAAACGTAACCGCCCCAACCCCGGAAGAAATGTATAAGCGTGCCGAATTTGCTAAAGAATTGGGCGCACCAATTATCATGCATGACTACTTGACCGGTGGCTTAACCGCTAACACTGGCCTGGCAAACTGGTGTCGTGATAATGGTATGCTGTTGCACATTCACCGTGCTATGCACGCTGTGCTTGATCGTAACCCACACCATGGCATTCACTTCCGTGTATTGACCAAAGTGTTGCGTTTATCCGGTGGTGATCACCTGCATTCAGGTACTGTTGTTGGTAAGCTGGAAGGTGATCGTGAAGCAACCTTGGGCTGGATTGACACCATGCGCGACAGCTTTATTAAAGAAGATCGTAGCCGTGGTCTGTTCTTTGACCAAGACTGGGGTTCCATGCCTGGCGTGTTCCCGGTTGCATCCGGTGGTATTCATGTATGGCATATGCCGGCACTGGTCGCTATCTTCGGAGACGACGCTTGCTTGCAATTTGGTGGTGGTACATTAGGTCACCCATGGGGCAATGCTGCAGGTGCAGCGGCTAACCGTGTTGCTCTGGAAGCTTGTGTTGAAGCGCGTAACCAAGGCGTTCAGATTGAGAAAGAAGGAAAAAGTATTCTAACCAAGGCAGCCAAGCACAGTCCTGAACTTAAGATTGCAATGGAAACATGGAAAGAAATCAAGTTTGAGTTCGATACTGTTGACAAGTTGGACGTGACACACAAGTAAACAACCGATAAGGGAGGTTATAGACGATAACATTGTTTATCTCCTCCCCCTGCAACCATTGAATTTAAGGAATAAATAATGAGCGAAGTAATTGATTACAAATCACGTGTTAGTGATCCAGCAAGCCGCAAATTTGAGACTTTCTCTTATCTGCCAGCAATGACCAAAGCTAACATTCGTAAGCAAGTTGAATATTTAGTTAAAAAAGGCTGGAACCCAGCGATTGAACATACAGAACCAGAGTACCTGATGGACTCTTACTGGTATATGTGGAAACTGCCTATGTTTGGCGAAACAGACGTTGATCGTGTATTAGCGGAAGCAGAAGCTTGTCATAAAGCAAATCCAAATAACCACGTGCGTCTAATTGGCTATGACAACTTTGCCCAAAGCCAGGGTACCTCAATGGTGATCTTCCGCGGAAAGACTGTTTAAACAACCGCATTAGCATCACTCAAGGTCCCCACTACCCGCAAGGTTTTGGGGGCTTTTTTTGACTAAAATGTATACCCTATAGATATACAACAGGAGTTTGTCATGAGTAAAATTATTGACCAATACCAAGTTAAAACAGAACCTTACTACCATCCAGTAAGTGATGAAATTGAATTATATGAAGCCGCCTATTCTGTACGCATGCCCATGATGCTGAAAGGCCCTACCGGCTGTGGAAAAACACGTTTTGTTGAGCACATGGCATGGCGTCTAAAAAAACCACTCATTACTGTCGCCTGTAACGAAGACATGACCGCCTCTGACCTGGTAGGCCGCTTCTTACTCGATGCCAAAGGTACACACTGGCAAGACGGTCCGCTGGCAGTCGCTGCACGTTATGGCGCCATTTGTTATCTGGATGAAATTGTTGAAGCGCGGCAAGATACGACCGTGGTCATCCATCCGCTAACGGATAATCGCCGCGTACTACCACTAGAGAAAAAAGGCGAGCTGATCAACGCCCACCCAGATTTTCAGATCGTGATCTCTTACAATCCGGGCTACCAAAGTTTGATGAAAGATCTAAAACAATCCACTAAACAACGTTTTGGCGCATTGGATTTTAATTACCCAGAGCATGACGTTGAATGCAAAATCGTCTCACATGAAACCGGTGTGTCCGCTGAAATTGCTGACAAACTCGTCTCCATTGCAGAACGCGCACGTAATTTAAAAGGCCATGGTTTAGACGAAGGTATTTCTACCCGCATGTTGATTTATGCAGGCAGCTTGATCGTGAACAAAGTTGACGCCCATGCAGCTTGCCGTGTTGCACTGGTACGACCCATCACTGACGACCCAGACATGCGCGATGCATTGGATGCAGCCGTAGCAACTTTCTTTTGATTTGTAGGGCGGATAAGCGCAGCGCCATCCGCCATT
>JAJFJJ010000092.1 GCA_021774195.1 Nitrosomonas sp.
AAATGGTTTCATATGTAATTCAAGGTCAAGTAATTCAAAAACAAATGTAATTCGACTGTCTGTTGAATTGACTGTTTCAATCATATAATCACAGCGGTAAGGATTGGAAACACCTTTGAAGCAAATACGTGCGCCTGAATCGAATACATTAACCTTAAATGTTGATTCTGATCGATTACCTTGATCAACACGTACTTGACGTATCAAAGTTCCTTGTTTTATCGGGCCGTCTGTCAGTTTTTCTAATGTTTTGACTTCAGGTGACCATCGGGGATAATTTTCAAGCAAGTCGGTACCGATAAAGTTAAATAGTTGGTCGTTTGGACATTGTATCAATGTGCTGGCTTTGCCAACAACCGGGGTTTCTTTTAACAAACCAAACATTTTAAGATCTCCTGCGTGAGTTTTGCTATACCAAGTATGCATCTATTCCCATTAATAGTAAATCATATTGCGACTCCACGTAGATATGAAAGCCTTCTGGGAATTGCTCTAGTAATCGCTCTTTAAATAGAAATCGTTTGTTCAAATTCATTGCCTTGTTGGACTAATTGTTTTCTTAACCGATCAGATCCTGACACAGTCATAAAATCCTGCAAACTAATAACGTTTTCTATAGGATCAAAGTTTCTATTTCCGCACCCAGGCGTAATAAGTAGATAATCAAAATGGAGTATTTCTTCATTTAGGACAAGGTATTTTTTGTTTGCCGTTGTAGCGGCGCAACCGTATTCAATGGTAGTTCTGCTTGAATATATCGAAGGCCGAATTGTTTTGCTAAATTGTTTTGCTAAATTTGCAAACAGGACTTGTAAATCTGATAATGTATAGCGGAATATCTCATGCAAATGCGTTATTTTAAGATGCTGTTTGCGTGGATCAATGACGGTAATATCTGTATCTTGTGCATATAGAGAAAGAACCGTAAGCAGAGCCATACCTGCATAGCCACCATCAACTATCACAACTTTTAGTCGCTTTTGTTTGGAGATATAAAATGGCAGAAAAGCTACGGCGCTTCCTTATTAAATTTACCAACACCACTACAAAATAACACCATTAAGGGTGCTGCGTATGAATATGTATAGTACGCTTGATTGGGCAGGCGCATAGGAACTTGATAGATTGCCACCATTTTTTTAAAAAAGATTATTTTAAATGGCTATAAACGGCCATGATGCCGAAGCGCAGCTTGCAGGTGAACGCCTTATAAGAACAGGGCCATACTCGTGATTCTTATGGTTCAGCAGAGTCAGGCGCGCCACCTTGCATACTGAATGATTTCAGATGCAAACCGATGGCGTTTGTATAGTGTTAATGAATTCTTCATTCTGCCATTATCGCTCAGGTACAGTTAACTTTGCAGTATCCTTTCATTGAATAGTCACCCGTTTAATATACTGCTGCAATCCCTTCATTTCTATTATTAAACGATGAATAATACGAAATCGTATTGCCTAAATCAATTACAGAAACATTGGATTACTTTGCCAGATAGTCCACGTCAGTACGGCAGCGAATCCGACCCACAGCAAGTACGGAATCATCAATACAACTGCCATTCGACTGATCTTCCAAAAAGAAAAAAAAGTTGCAACAATAAGCAAAAGAAGCAATAGCACACCAATAAACGACCAAGCACCCAGGTGCCAAACGAAAAAGAGCCACGACCAAAGCGCGTTAATACTGAGCTGAACTATGAACAACCCTAGTGCTTGCTTTGTGGCTTGAGGCTCTCGCCAAACGAGCCATACCGCAACTCCCATGAGCAAATAAAGAATTGACCATACCGGACCAAAGACCGATGCTGTCGGCGCCCACGAGGGCTTGATTAGCTCAGTATAGAAGGCTGCAGCATCAACTGATGCAATCGCCCCGAGAGCCGCTGCTGCAAACGTGATGAGCAACCATCCGACTAAGCCAAGCGCTTGTGCACGAATTGAGCGCGGAAAATTACTTGATTGCATACCTCGCCCCTAAAAAATTGAGTATCCAAAGTACAGTATAGCGTCTCTGAATATTTTATTATGACTCAGGCACAGTTAACCTGGCTGTATCGCCTGCGCAAAGTCGGTTGAGTAATTCAAGGCTATCTTCCTATTTTGATGTCTTTAACATTAATTGCTTCCAGCGCATCAAATTTTTTTGGATTCATCATTTCTTCTAGCAATTTTTTTATGTCTGCAATACTGGTTTTAGATAAATTGATATCTAATTCGACTGTTACTTCTACCTTCATAAATCGCTCCCTTTAACAAAATTTTGGTTGCGTATATAGTTTGTAAGAATTATTGGCCATTACTAAGTCAACTGTTTCTGAGCGACAATAGCGGGATGAATAATATTGGCAAAATTAATCTGTAAGCGCGGAAATTTCGCCGTATTTTTCTTGCAGCACAACTGGCCCCCGCTCTGTTTTGCTCACGATGTATCCTCTGATTTTTACAAAGTGGCGCTGGCTTTGATTACCTTTATCCCGTTTTTCTTAAGCCAACTATGCAGATTAGCTTAAGTAGTATAACTCAAGTTTCGGAGTTCAAAATTGAATAGAATCTCACTAATCTTCATTGTCCAAGGCTTCCTGCCTCGCTCAGTTTGTGTACTTGGTTGTCTCTGAGTGACCGCTTTTCAAGGTTGAACAGCCGTTCACTGGAAACTGGTGGCTGACTGTTGAGAACCGAAAGTGACCCAAGTTAGTTGGTGAAATAGGGGGTATTTTTAAACCGGCATCAACAGTTAATATTCTAGTAGGGAATTCCGGTATTGCCACTCCCTATAATTTCGGTCCCCTTTGCCAAAGAAGTTTTGCGCGTCATTGGTATCAGTTCACCTGCCAACCGCATTTTGCCGATCTGCTGAATTATTTCGCTAACCGTTTTTGCATGAGGGCGTTGGCTTAATAGATCGAACCAGCGCTGAATGTTTGGGTGTTTTTGCCAGATATCCTCAGGAATAATCTCGCCAGCCGTGTGTGAGACAAACTCGTGATAGCCTTGTAGATCTGCAAAACTGATGTCATTTCCGCAGACATATTCTGTTTTACTTAGCCAACGATCTAAAATCCCCATCGATTCATAGAGCACATATCGTCCCTTTTCGATTTCTTTGGAGTAATCATGTTTTCCCCATATGCACACGGCAAAATGCGAATAAAAGAATGCGCCCGCACCGCGGCGCAACATGGTCGAATGCCAGTGCAGATACTGTTGGATATGCGCTCTTTGCTGTGCCGTTGCGCCGAACCAGTTTGCCGGCGCATTAAATTTTTCATTTAAAAAAAATGCAATCGACGCGCTCTCCCAGATGACAAAATCACCATCACAAACGATTGGAATCTGGCCTGTCGGATTGTATTTATCCTTAAAATCTTGTTGTTCATTTGCGCCACTAAGAATATCAACAATTTCCTCTTCAAATGGAATGCCCACTTCGAGCATAAACTGATGTACAGCCCGACACGGCTGCGAAGAGGGGTGATGGAGAAATTGTATGGGCGTACTCATCGTTTACTTTTCCTTATTCCACAAAGATCGTTATTTGACTATCGATCGCAGAATTATACTGTGCATCGTTAAGGTACATTGGGCTAATGACAATCTGATTTCATTATCTCGTTTCTCGTATTAGTAATCGCAACAAACGCAGTCCAACAATCGCGTAAAATCGAATGAGCGGTCATAAACCTAGAAAAATCAGTTGACCGCTAAAACCGCATATAAGTGACTGAATTACAAATATGAAAACTAAGCGTTTTGCACACCTTGAAGGTGATTGTAATAACGCGACACAGTTTTGCATTGAATCTAAGGCTGCAATACTGAGCAGTTACTTTGATGTATTGAATAATTACAAATAAACAACAATGCACTCTAAGCACCATCCAACTGAGGATTTTAGGATTATTAAGGAGTACTACGGATAAGAAGACACTTGAAAGTGCTTTGTTTATTTTATGTTACGGACTTGACCGGATTAGCATGGACAAGTAAATGGCGGAGACTGAGGGATTCGAACCCTCGATGAGGCTATAAACCCCATACTCCCTTAGCAGGGGAGCGCCTTCGACCACTCGGCCAAGTCTCCGTTTCAAGATGCGGCAGGATAACGGGTTATGTCGTCCTGGTCAAATTATCTTGCATATTTTATACAATTTATAAGGCTTGTTCCAGGTCAAATGCCTTATGCAGTACCCTCACTGCCAATTCCATATATTTTTCGTCAACCACGACTGATATTTTTATTTCAGATGTGGCAATCATCTGGATGTTGATGCCTTCTTCCGCCAGCACACGAAACATTTTGCTGGCTATTCCTGCATGTGAACGCATACCGACACCAACTGCAGAGACCTTTGCGATACGGTCACCGCCAATCACGTCACGTGCGCCAATATGTGGTTGAATCTTATCTTTCAGGATACTTAAAGTATGATCAAATTCATTGCGATGTACGGTAAATGAAAAATCTGTCAAACCATCGTGCCCTACATTCTGAATAATCATATCCACATCAATATTGGCATCAGCCACCGGGCCTAAAATCTGATAGGCAATTCCAGGGTGATCCGGTACACCCAGTACGGTTATTTTTGCCTCGTCTCGATTGAATGCAATCCCCGAAATAACAGCTCGCTCCATATTTCCGTCTTCCTCAAAAGTAATCAGGGTTCCTTGACCTTCATCTTCAAAACTAGATAAAACTCTTAATTTTACTTTGTATTTTCCTGCAAACTCAACCGACCTAAGCTGTAAAACTTTGGACCCAAGACTAGCCATTTCCAACATTTCTTCAAAGGTAATAGTATTTAATCGTCTTGCCTCAGGAACAACTCGTGGATCTGTCGTATAGATGCCATCGACATCAGTATAGATCTGACATTCATCAGCCTTTAATGCGGCAGCCAAGGCAACGCCAGTGGTATCGGACCCGCCACGTCCCAATGTGGTAATGCTGCCTTCTTCATTGACCCCTTGGAAACCAGCGACAACAATGACGTTTCCGGCATCCAAGTCAGCATGTATTCTATCTTCATCAATGCTGATGATGCGAGCTTTAGTGTGAGCGCTATCGGTTAGAATTCGTACTTGTGCACCGGTGTAACTTTTTGCCGGTACATTTAATTCCATTAATGCCATTGATAGTAAAGCAATGGAAACTTGCTCGCCGGTTGAGATCATGACATCCATTTCACGTGCGTTCGGCTTTTCTTGAACTTCATGTGCTAATGCAATAAGACGATTAGTTTCGCCACTCATAGCAGATACCACCACAACGATCTGATCACCTTGTGCATGAAATTTGGCTACTCGACGAGCAACGTTTTTAATACGTTCAGTGCTACCTACTGACGTACCACCGTACTTTTGAACTAAGAATGCCACTGATGCTGTCTCGCCCCAATAATATCGAGGCCCACTTAAAAAAAGGGTGTTATTCTACACCTTTCCTGATTAGAACACTAACTCAAATTTCTGCTCTAAATAAATATTTTTATGGTTCTTCTTTGGTCTTGTGAGTGTTTCTAAGCTGTCTGTAAGATAGAATACGCCTATGCTATGTAGTGTCTTATAGTTGAGACGTTTACTTCGCCTGTTTCACCGCTCCCGGCAATTTATCTGGCGTGTTAAAGTCCCGTACGGGGAATTTTATTCATTTACCCCGGTAGAACAACGGAGCAGTGTTTGAGTCATCGAATTTTCGTTTTGTATCCATATTGTTAAATCTGATTTTCAACAAAAATGCCATTTCTATTAAACACAATTAAAAAAGACAGAAACGGATACGAAGAGGTTGTCAGATATCTGTTAACGTGCCATGTTAAGTTTTACAATAGAATTCGGTTGTATGGGAATAGGGTGGTGATAATTCTAGGTTTTTTTTAATGCATAGTTAGTGGTTCATTCTGCTTGAAAATAAACTGGCTGAAATAATCATAATGCCGCCTAGCCATTCTTTTAATGATATGGTTTCATTGACTAAAAAGTAAGCGGCAATAGTGGCAACGAATAATTCAAATATTAAAATTACAATAGCCCGGTTGGATGGAACATGGGTGAGGCCATATTGCAAAATAAGACTCATACAAAACATGACAATTCCTACGCCCAAAAGCAAAAGCCATATTTGAAAGGTTATTTCTTTTACGGCTAATGAGGAACCCATCGCCCAGGCACATCCAAAGCCGACTAGGCTTGCGCCTAAACAAATAGCGATAGCTTTCAATTCAATACTGTGAGATTGATCTTTACGTACTAACACATTGACCAGCGAAAACATGAAGCCACCAAACAGTCCTAGCCAGTCACCGTGGGATGAAGGCAGAGGAAAATAACTACCAGGTTGCCATAACATAGTAGCTGCACCGGATAGAGAGAGTGCAATGACAAAATAACCGTATCGACTTAATTTTTCTTTCAGGAATAACCATGAGAAAAAGATCGTCCACAAGGGTGCCAAATAAAATAGTAATAATACGCGCACCACTTCACCGACTAGAATACCGAGGATATAAGCAATATTCGCCCAACCGGCAAAGAAGCAAATGAGCAATAATAAATGAGCTTGGTCGTTAAAAATAAGCGCTGGCCGAACACTCTTGTGAAAAATCACTAATCCCAACAGCAAACCAAAAAAGTAGGTTATGGCGGTAGAAATTTCGCCGCTAATTCCTGTTTGATCCAACAAGCGGTATGGATACCAGACCAAGCCCCATATGGTCGCGCCACAAAGTAGTGCTAAGACGGGTATGAGTTGATGTTGTGGTGGTCCATTTAGTTGAGGCATGAGTATTCACAGTAGATGCTTTTGGGTATCATGAGCAAGTTACACTATCTCGGTAATAAACGGGGGCTTTTATAAAGGAGAAAGTATGTCTGAACCAAGCTTTCCTGCATCTATTGCAACACCTGCAACTACCATTGATGAAGTCATTGATCAATTAACGATCATTGTGGATTGGTCCAGACAAAATAATTCGCGTATGGGCTATTTTGCAGCGTTATATCGGAAAGTCACGAGACAAGTAAAGACGGGTATAGCAGACGGTTTCTTTGATGACGGGCCACGAATGGAACGGTTGGATGTCATTTTTGCTAATCGTTACATTCACGCTTGCTATCAATATCAGAGTGGACAAACGCCGACTAAATCCTGGGTTAAAGCTTTTGACGTAACTGAATGTTGGTGGCCGATTGTTCTGCAACACCTACTTATGGGTATGAATGCGCATATCAATCTGGATTTAGGTATCGCCGCGGCTGAAACAGTGTCGCCAGAAGAGCTGCCGAATCTAAAAGGCGACTTTGATAAGATTAATGGTGTATTGGCAGGTTTAGTCGATGATGTGAAAAACGAACTGGCTGAAATCTGGCCGCTACTGGGGCTGCTGAATCGTTATTTAGGCAGCGAGGAAACGGCCATTATCAATTTCAGTATGGAAAAAGCCCGCGATGCGGCTTGGTCATTCGCCGAAGAACTGTCGCCACTGTCTGAAGAGCGACGTCAACAAGCGATTGTGGAGAAAGATGCAATGTTTGCATTGTTTTCTAATGTCATTATGCATCCTGGGTTTGTTGGTTCATTAGTGATTAAGATTGTTCGTTTGGGGGAGCGGGGAACGACGCGGGAGCGGATAGAAATATTGGGGTGATTTTGTTGCCACCATTGAAATAAGGAACGTTTAACAATGAGTCAAGAAAAATTTGTACCAACACTTGAACAAAAAATCGCCGTTAGTATGGCCTACCTTGCTTATTCTGGAGAACAAATTATCCTTAGGGATAATGCCGATGAGAGCGTTCCCATTCAAATTCTGGATATTATTCACAAAACGATTCCTCTTATTTCTGTCCTCTTAGATGCAAATAAAGCACCGGATTGGAAAATTGTTTGGGGACCGACGATTTACACGTTTTCTGATGCGATTCTGCAAGACAATATGATGTTTGTCGCTCAGCAAATATCGGAGCCGTCTAATTACATTGTTGCGATTCGTGGAACCAACCAACTTGCATTATTGGATTGGACTAAGGAAGACTTTAAAGTTTGTAGAAAGGTTGCTTGGCCGCTACCGGAGGGTGTGAATGTCGGGAAAGCAAAAATTTCCAGAGCGACTCATATTGGTTTTGATGCGCTATTGAATAAAATGATTCCTGTTAAGGGCCTGCCTGGGGAAGGCAAGTCTATTACACAGTTTTTAACTGAAATTGCATCAAATGGAAAAATACAGGTGATGTTTACAGGACATAGTCTTGCAGGTGCATTGGCGCCAACTTTAGCATTATGGTTTAAACAACAACAAGACAGCAATAACGGTAATGGTTGGGACGGCAAACGTAACGCTACTATTTCAACGATTACATTTGCTGGTGCTACAGCAGGTAATCATGATTTTGCTAATTATTCCGATCAGTTGTTTGGAGAACATTGTCAGCGTATTTGGAATGCATTGGATATTGTGCCCCATGCATGGGAAATTAAGACATTGAAAGAGATGCCAGACATTTATCAAAGTGCAGGTATACGCATGCCGTTTGTGCTCCGAATGTTATTAAAGGTTATCGAATTAACTGTGCGTGACTACCAACAGATTAAAAACGGTATTCCATTTAGTTGGACGATTCAACCAAATCATGATTCTTACCTGTCACAGGTCGGCGTCCAACATTCGGATTCTTATCCTGTCATGCTTGAGGTACCTGAATTGAATGAAGTGATCGATAGAGGAAAAATACTATGATTATTCATCCTCGCCCAGTTCAGCATTCCAGCCGTTTTTCTTAGCGGTTGTAATGGCTTTGGCATACATTTTTGTATGCCGTTGTTGCAGTTCCTCAGGCAGACGGCTAGGTAGGTGGGCATAGGGTTCCCAGGCGGCATAGACTTGTTCGTACAAGTTTTGCATTTGTGAGCTGCTCCAGCCAGAGCAAGTCTCAGTTTCTGGTAGAATTCCAAATAACCAGGCATCTCGTACTACGCGCCCAAGATGGGTAAGCCCTGCATTCTCATCTTTGTCGATGCCGACATAAAGTTTGTCACTCATATTTTTCTCAGACTAATGTTATTCAGTGGAATTGGAGTCGATTCTATCATGTCGGTCAAAACGTTGAAGTACATGGATTGTCATATTTTTGGAGAGCTCTTCCTTGCCAAAAAAGAGTGTGCCGACATTTTCTTTTTTTAATAAAACTGATTCATCTTCATTATTGGTGCGCAGTACGATCTCAATATTCGGGTTAAGTGTTTGAGCGGTTTTAATCATTTGACGCATGTTGAGTGGGTCGGGTACAGCGATAACAAGCATCGCTGCATCTGCAATATGGGCTTGAATTAACACTGATGGTTCGGCTGCATTGCCGGAAACGGCTGCAATCTTTTGTTTACGAAGGTCTTGTACAAGTTCACGATTTTGTTCAGCAACGATGTAGGGGATGTCTTGTTCATCTAAGGCGTTTGCAATGCGGCGTCCCACCTGACCATAACCGACTAACACGACTTGTCCTTCCAGCAATTTTCGTTCTGTACTCATTGGAAGTTCAGCATAAGGATCATCACGGCTTGCTAAGCGGCGAGCTAATCGAGAATTGCTCATGACCCATTTGCTGACCGGTGTAATAGCAGCAAAGGCGATTGGATTAAAGGCAATGGAAATGAGTGCGCCAGCCAGAACCAAGCTTAGTCCTTCAGCTGGCATTAAACCGAGTGACAATCCTAAACCTGCAAGAATAAACGAGAATTCACCGATCTGTCCCAGACTAGCGGCGACGGTTAATGCCGTGTTCAACGGATAACGTAACAATAAGACTAATAACATTGCGGCGATGGATTTGCCAACAATAATAATGGCGACCACACCTAATACTAATATCGGCTCATTAATAAGTATGGTTGGATCAAAAAGCATTCCAACCGAAACAAAAAAGAGTACGGCAAATGCGTCGCGTAGCGGCAAAGATTCTTCAGCCGCCCGGTGGCTGAACTGAGACTCGCGCATGACCATACCAGCAAAGAAGGCACCTAGTGCAAAGGAAACATTGAATAGAACAGCTGCGCCATAGGCAATGCAAATCGCAAAAGCAACGACCGCTAGTGTGAATAACTCGCGTGAGCCTGTTTGGGCAACTTGCCATAGTAGCCAAGGTAGTACTCGACGTCCTACAACCAACATTAAGGCAATGAACGTGGCGACCAGTAGTAATGTAATTCCTAATGTCTGCCATAAGGGGTTAGTGGTGCTTGTATCTTCATTTGAACCGTCTAATATCATGGCAATAGGGGGCAGTAACACTAAAATCAGCACAGTGACTAAATCTTCCACAATTAGCCAACCGACAGCAATGCGGCCATTCATGGTTTCTAAAAACCCACGTGATTCAAGTGCCTTGAGTAACACAACCGTGCTGGCGCAAGAAAGTGATAAGCCAAGTACCAATCCTGCGCTAAATGACCACCCCCACCAGATGGCAAGAGACATCCCCAAAATTGTGGCGACAGCCATTTGGACAATTGCGCCTGGTATTGCAATACGTTTTACAGCCAACAAATCTTTGAGAGAAAAATGCAAGCCTACGCCAAACATTAGTAACATGACGCCAATTTCAGCTAACTCCGTGGCGATTTCTACATCGGCGGTAATTCCTGGCGTGGTTGGCCCCAGAATTATTCCGGCCAGAAGGTACCCGACTAATGCAGGTGTTTTTAATTTTTCTGCAATAAAGCCAAAAATTAGCGCAAGCCCAAAACCGGCGGCTATGGTAGTGATTAGAGTGACACTATGATCCATTAGATTTCCATGTCTTATTCTAGGACATCTCTAAAAATTCAGATTTCATCTCAATTACTATGTTACGGAATAGGTTTCTTATTTACATATTAATTATATGCTGCGCTGTAAAATTCTTCCCGTGCAATATATTTGAGCAAACTCTGGACTTTTAGAGGTACCCTCTAATGTGAATTAAGAACTAAATAGTAGCCTGTTTGTAAAGGTTGTGCCTAAGATTTGAAAAAGAATTGAGTGAGATGAATAGTTACTCTTTTTCAAGAGTCTCTTTCATAACTAATCGAGTATATGTTGATATATATTGATTCTTATGGAGTCCATAGTTTCATGAAATATAAACGTAACTATTCAGCTTACCCCTAGAATTCACCATTTCTGTGTTACAAAATGATTATTTACACGTGTAAACTTACATTTTGTGCCTTGAACTGATGAATTCTAAAGGCAATCAGAATAGTTGCCGCAATACACTGACCAGTTACATATAAACATGAAATAGAAGGCGAAAATGGAATAATTGCCTCGTAAACAATTCAAAACTCGCAGCGTAAATATAAGTAAAAAAGATTAATTTGTCTATTACCAGAAACTTTTAAATAATAATTCTATAAAAATTAATTGCTGCTTTAAACTATGGACTCAGTGTTTGTAACCTTAGGTATTTGTTGTCAGTTTTGGGTGGCCTCATCATTGTTGATGCATAAGGAATAGACCGTAGGACAAGTCTGATCTAATCCGCCAGCGGCATCACGTGTTTGATTATCCCAGTTCATTACCTGTAGTACTTCGTCGTACTTGCTAGAAATCCGTGCCCAGACGAGATAGTTGGTTTTCAGATCATGACGTGCGAATCTGAGGAGCTCGGGAATGGTTGGCTCGTGACCTGATCCATCGCGCCTAGTATTTATATAATTATTATGCTCCACTTGTAGCATTAGGGGCATAATCCCTGAGTGAGTAGGATAGTAAGTGTAGATTCCTTTTGGTCTATCTGGCTCATCCCTGCCCAATATTGGGTCGCCGGGCCGAACATCGGGGACGGCTAGCGCTGATCCCATTTCTCTCAGTTGACTTACGAATGATTCAATAATGTGATGCGGAAAATTTAGGTTTTGGAATGTCATCGTGTTGGGGAAATGAGTACTCATTGCTATGTTTACATTCATTAAGTTTTCATAAAATTTATCTACCTGATAATCGGCTATCGCCTCTATTGGTTGCCCCATAGCGGTTTCTAACAAGCCGATAGCTTCAAAATTGGGGTGTGCGTTATAGTGTTCACCTAAAGCTTCAGCTAGTTTAGTTAGACGATACCGAACGTTATTGTTCCATAACTTAACGTTATATCCATTAATTTCGTCCGCACTATCGCCGTGACTGTGATACGCAAATATACCCCCATCATATTTTTCTGTCTTCACATAATCTGGTACGAGAACTACTTCAGGATCGAATGATTTAGTTTCCACTGCAATGATAAGCCGTTTGCCTTTTGCAGTCAGCTCAGCAAGACGTTGATCAATGGATGTAAAGTCATAGTCCCACTTCGTTGGTTCTAGCTCTGCCCACCGATAACGAATATATAGTCCACGCAATGTCGGTGTTTCATCAAGCTCGTTGTAAACTCGCGCTAGATAGTCAGGGTCATTTTTTCTTGAGGTCATAATTCCATAGTAATGGCCTGGATTCCACTTCTTGCCTGCAGTATCAGCGGCATATGTCGTTCCCCAAGGAGCCAAAACCATGCTTATAATGAATAAGAAAATTAGAAATATGGCGTGTATTTGTGTCGTTGTATTGGAGAATTCAATATTCATTTTGTGTTTTGTAGCGGTCAGTATCTGCAGGATTGTAGGCAGTAATGCCTGGTTGGGTGTATTTATACTCATGTGATCTTAATTCTCCATTTTTATTGCATATTAAAGTTTAAGCAGATGAAACTGAATAGATGCGCTTCGGTTTTATTGTGCGGTACTCGTCCAAAATTGTACATGTGGTTGAGATAAATCTTATTGTTCAGTCTTTATGTCTTCTTTTGGTGCGTTTTCAGTAGTTTGTGTCTTCTGCTTTCGTCGGTTTCACTTTTTTAAACACTGGTTCAGTGAACTGAACTGAACTCAATAACTAATTTGTATATAACGTTCTTGTACACATTTTGGTGCATAGCCCTAATATTGCATGGGCAGTAATGGCTGCCTTCTTTTAACCTTTTATAATTCAGTTATCTATGCTGCATAAAAAAGGAAAGAATTGCCAGCGACAAAGTGTACCGAAGAATCAATTTGTTTTCTAGATGTAAGCCGATGAAAGTGAATGGAAGCAGATAGCTACAGATGTTCTGTTGAGTTGAGCGTCTAGCGATGAGAGATGTGGTTAAGTGGTCCCCTATAGCTGGAATCTGAGGTTAAATTAAGCGCTAATTTGGTGGTTGAAGTTAATATTTGATCGAGCGGTGTACGATGTCTATTTCATGAGCAGCAGCGGCAAATTCTTTGCTGTGTCAGTGCAGAGGACAGGATCACTTGTCACTATAGGTTTGAGCGCAGTGCCAATATGCATATCTTATTAGCCTTTTCCAGAACAATATCGCTAGTACTCTCGGTGCGGTCATGGCCAATATACAGGTACAATCAACTTCTCAGTGTTACTGGCAATGGTCATTCCTTTGTCAAGAAACCTCACATAGCCAGTGAAGCTGAAAATATAACCCGTAGAGCAATCATAAAATATCCCGCCACGATGTTCCGGCACATGCTAACCTGACATCGCACCATTGATCCGTTTTTGTTGGGATAGTAGGAGCAACATTGGTTGCGAGCTAAAGGGGGGTGATCAGTTTTTGCGAGCAGGTCTGTCCTCGGTTTATAAATCTTCTGCGCCATCAAGGAAGCTGATTTTTTGCTTTATTGTTATGCAATAGAAAAAAATCAAAAACTTTACTAAAATGGAATGAGATAAGTCATCAATGCCAGATAACCAGAACAAACTTACTCGTATCGTAATAATGGGCGCAGCTGGACGAGATTTTCATAATTTCAACATGGTGTATCGTGATGATCCTTATTGCCATGTTGTTGCTTTTACCGCAACTCAGATTCCGGAAATCGCCGGGCGCACCTATCCTGCGTCACTTGCAGGCAAACATTACCCTGATGGTATTCCGATTGAAGATGAGAGTGAATTACAGCATCTGTGCCAAAAAACGAGCATCGATCAGATTGTATTTGCTTATAGTGATATCAGTCATGCGTTGGTTATGCATAAAGCTTCAATTGCCCTAGCGGCAGGTGCTGATTTTCTAATGCTTGGTCCTGAACGCACTATGCTAAAGGCAAAGGTCCCTGTTATCGCGGTGTGTGCAGTACGGACCGGTTGTGGTAAGTCACAGACTACGCGTTGGCTATCCAAACAATTGAAACAGTCTGGCCTGAAAGTGGCAGTGATACGCCACCCCATGCCTTATGGCGAGCTTGAACGTCAAGCTGTCCAGCGTTTTGAAAGTAACGCCGATCTGGATAGCGCTGAATGCACCATAGAAGAACGTGAGGAATATGAGCCCCATTTGGCGCTCGGCACCATTCTCTATGCTGGTGTCGATTATGCTGAGATCGTAGCTTGCGCAGAAGCTGAGGCCGATATCATTCTTTGGGATGGAGGTAATAATGATTTTTCTTTTATTCAGCCCGACCTACATATCGTTATGGTTGATCCGTTGCGGCCAGGTCATGAAACTACGCATCATCCTGGAGAAGCGGTATTACGTATGGCGGATGTTGTTCTGGTCGGGAAAGTGAATTCAGCATCCGAGGCAGATATACATAATGTGACGAAAAACGTACAGCGTATTAATCCAGACGCAACGATTGTATTCAGCGCCTCGCCAGTTCAATTGGATGATCCAGCAGCGGTGCGTGGCAAACGTGTATTAGTAGTAGAGGATGGGCCGACGATTACCCATGGCGGCATGTCTTATGGCGCCGGTTTCGTTGCCGCTACTGCGGCCCAAGCGGCTGAAATCGTTGATCCTCGTCGTTATGCGGTGGATGAAATTAACGCAATATATACCAAATACCCCCATATCAGTTCGGTGCTCCCAGCGGTAGGTTATCATGCGTCACAGCTTCAGGCACTGCGCGAGACCATTAATGCTACTAATGCAGATGTCATCGTCTCGGCAACACCTTGCGATTTGCAAGCGCTGATCGAAATCAACAAACCGGTGGTACGAGCAAGTTATGAGTTTGCCGATGTCGGTGAACCAGGCTTAGGCAAAGTGGTAGCGGATTTTCTAAAGAAAATGAGTCTGGAAAAAAGATTGTAGGACGCCTTTAAAAATCCAGAGTTTACCCAAATGCAAAGCGTGCGAAAAAAATGTAGCGTAGCATATGGTTGTCGTATGAGTAAGAAGTTTTTCCGTAACGTAGCAATTGGAATGAAGTCTAGATTTTTAGAGATACCGTGTATAAGGAGTAATTTTGGGTATGAGAATCATTTCATTGTGAATTTTATGTCAGTTACTGGAATTCAACTGCTGAACTAGTTTGAATTATTTTTCTCGATTACGTTACGAATGTTGTACGCCCGATGCTTAGTTAATTGCTTAGTTTTAGTTGTCTAGGCTTGATTTTTAAGGAAAAATGAATATGAAGATAAATATCACAAAAGAAGAATATAGACTGTTACTTGATATCCTCTATCTTGGGGACTGGATGTTAACGGCGCACGACGAGGAAAAAGTGGCAGAGAAAGAGAAATATCAAGATGTGATTCAGAAATTTTATTCTTATGCTGAGGAGATGGGGTGCGGGGATTTGATAGAAGCTGATAAAGAATCAAATAAATACTATGAAACAGTAGTGTATGAAGATACCAGTGAGGTTGATGGTGTTATTGAGGATTATAATAGTGCAGCATTTTGGGAAGAGTTGGTGTCAAGGCTTGCGATGAGAGACGCTGAAGAAACCGAAGAAAATGACGTGATTAATAGAATGTCACCTAAAGAAAGATTGCAGTTATTGTGTTCGTTGGAAGAAAAATACCATGAGGAATTTATGGCGAATGATCTAACTAATCTTAAGATAAAGGAATAAGGTGTAACCCCATGGCTTGCACTGATTTAGCATTGCTGGTAAAGAAACCAGTTAGCATATTAGTAACCATTGTGTCAGCCTGCAAGTGGAGAATTGAGGTGCTGATTTTGTTTACATTGTATCAATTGAGTCTGACCTCATCAGTTCAACCATCGTTTCATTTTAAAGTCCCCGATAGGGGATCAGCAAGTCTCTCGTCTTTGCGTGAAGGGTAGTATTCTTCATGGGCGTAAGATTACAAACATGGAAGCCATACTGTTACGGATGATGTGTGGAAGGAATACATCAAGAATAAGAAGCCAACGACTTTTAATCAGTGGCGTATTCACAATTTGTCGAGATATGTTGCTTTCTGCTGTAAAGTAGCTTTGTCCAACTATAGGTTTTTTCAATGGAAAAGAAAACGCTAATACAAGGTTCACTACAGTCTAAAAACGAATCGCTCATTCAAGCACAGTTGGCGGCTATAGTTGACTCATCTGATGATGTCATTATGGCCATAACGCTTGATGGCATCATCACATGTTGGAATAAGGCCGCCGAAAATATTTTTTTCTATTCCGCACAGGAGGCGATTGGTCAATCGGTAACCATACTTACTCCACCTGATCGTATAAATGAAGAATCAGACATTCTCTTACGGATCGGACGTGGGGAGAAGGTTGATTGTTTCGAAACGGTACGACTCAGAAAGGATGGAAAGCCTATTTTTATTTCAGCAAGAATATCGCTGCTTAGAGATGATACTGGGAAGATCGTCGGCACTTCGATAATTGCACGTGACACTACTAATACAAAAGAAATCGAAATCGATCCAAGGTCGGCAACTTATTTTCGGGCGATCGGCGAACTCGCATTAGTCTCAACAACCGACCATCGTGGGAACATCACCATGGCTAACCAGAAATTTTGTGAAGTCAGCGGCTACAGTGAGCATGAATTACTTGGTAAAAATCACAGAATACTTGATTCTGGTGTCCACGCTAAGGCTTTTTGGGTTGAAATGTGGCGGTCAATTGCGAAAGGTATTACGTGGCATAAGGAAATTTGTAACCGTCGCAAGGATGGTACGCTATATTGGATTGATTCGGCCATCGTTCCTCTCAGAAACAAGCTCGGAAAAATAGATGGCTATCTTTCGGTACGTGTTGATATCACTCAGCGGAAACATGAAGAAATAGCGTTGCGTGAACGATTAAAAGAGAGTGTTTGTCTTTACAAAATACGTAACTGTATGCTGCCAAAAGCGACAGTTAATGAGGTTTGTCAGAAGATCATTGAAGAATTAACAACAGCAACTCAGTTTCCAGATATTGCTGCTGTCAAAATCCAAGTTGACGATAGTCAATTTACTTCGGAAAACTATACCAATAATCTTGTGAATAGGCTGTATTCAAAAGTTGAGATTGATGGTGATAGTCGAGGAGAGTTACAGGTATTTTACCTTGAAGATAATCCTTTTCTAATACCTGAGGAGCAGCATCTTGTCGATACCATCGCCTATGATCTGGGAAAATGGTTTGAGCGCTTACAGGCAGAACAGCGTATCAGTCATTTGGCTACTCACGACGAACTAACTGGCTTGCCTAATCGAAACTTACTTCAAGACCGCATAGCAAGGGTACTGGCAAAAGATGGTCGGAGCAATGATCACGCCGCAGTGTTATTTATAGACTTGGATCATTTCAAGATCATCAACGATTCACTCGGCCATGATATCGGTGATCTCCTATTGAAGGCGGTTTCGGTAAGACTACAATCATGCATACGTGGCGATGACACAGTGGCACGCCAGGGCGGAGACGAATTCATCATAGTATTGCAAAATGTTTCCTATGGCACAGATGCAGGCATAGTGGCACAAAAGATACTAGATCTGCTAAGTCAGCCTTATCTTATAAAAGAAGAAAAAATACATGTCGGTGCCAGCATAGGTATTGCCATATTCCCGGAAGATGGCGATAGTGTAGAAGTTCTATTGAAAAATAGCGATATCGCCATGTATCACGCCAAAGAAATTGGGCGCAATAACTATCAGTTCTTTACGTCAGAGATGAATCGACTCGTGGCAGAGAAATACGCTTTAGGAAATGATCTGCGCCAAGCATTGGTATGCGATGAGTTGCAATTGCAATTCCAACCAATAGTTGGCATGCCGGATGGCAAGATAAGCGGCCTTGAAGTATTGTTACGCTGGCAACATCCTAAATTGGGATTAATCTTGCCAGCCGAATTTATTTCAATAGCGGAGAATAACGGACTAGTTGTGCCAATTGGAGAATGGGTATTGGAAACTACCTGTTTACAGATTAAAGCATGGCAGAAACAGGGCTATGAAATACCACAGATGGCGATTAATCTTTCCGTGCGTCAATTCCAACACAAGACTTTAGTGGCAGACATTAAACGTATCTTGGAAGAGTCCGAGGTAGCAGCACACCACTTGACGTTAGAAATTACCGAAAGCATGCTCGTGGATAATGTTGATGAAACTATCGGGATATTGAATCAATTAAATGCGATAGGGTTAGATATTGCAATGGATGATTTTGGCACTGGCTATTCAAATTTGGGTAATTTAAAGCGTTTTCCGATTAATACATTGAAAATTGATGGTTCTTTTGTGCGAGATATTACAACTAATCCAAATGATGCCGCTATTGTTTCAGCAATTATTGCGATGGCTCGCAGTTTAAAGATGGGCGTGATCGCTGAAGGGGTGGAGTCCGAAGATCAACTCACTTTTCTGACAAAGGAAGGTTGTCATCGCTACCAAGGATACTATTTCAGTAAACCACTATTGGCGTCGGAAATGGCAAAAAAACTACAACGTGTCGTTTAATATGCCAGGATGTTATATTAAAACACATTAGACTATCAAAAATCGATGATTTTCAGTATCCAGTTTTTCTGTTTTGACGATCCCATTTGTAAGTATCAATTAAACTAATACTCCTCTGTTCGGTAGGGCGGATAAGTGAAATGTCATCCGCCGTGACGGAATAAACAAGAACTCCTTAGTCGATTGTTAGATTGAGGGTTTCTCTTTTATTGTGAGCAGAAGGGCGTCCGTTCCAGCATTACAATAATCCTCCGATGGTTGTTGTTTAGAGTTCGATATTGTTTCTTTTTGGCAAGGCGAAATGTGGCGTGAATAAATCGTTCAAATATCCCAAGGTAAATTTTTAATGCCAATTAAGGTCTTCAATGCGTCGGTGCTCGGTTTGTAATATTCTTTGAGTCGACTACGGCTCTCATCTGACATTTCATTGTATCCTTCTCTGGCCTGATTGAACTTCTTATATTGGCTTACCATAAACTGCTTAAGTTTGGGTCTTTGTCGTAGAAAACGTTCAGATTTCTTATTGAAATTAACAGCGAGCTTGTGCAGCCACTTTACCTTACTTTCATAAGTAACATTGATCTTCTTAAAGTTGTAATTATCGAAATGGCTTGGGGAGATTTCAAGGAACTGGCATAGATCACACATGAAGCTATGTATATCTCGATTCATTTCTTCGAAAAACATCACCTTAATTTGACTCTCTGGGAAGCATTCATAATAGTGCCTGAGGTAATCGGTATAACGGCCAAAACTGATCACTTTTAAAAACCATTCGTCAATGCCTAGTTCAGCAGGGGTTTTCTGTCCGGAGTCATAGGCGATGCATTTGTCGATGTACTCCTCAAAGCTCAACTCTGCACTGAGATTCAGGTTGCTAACATGAAAATTGAACGAAGAATACATTCGGTCTATGGGGTCTCTCAAAATGAATAGCAGCTTGACTTGTGGTATCAATGCATTCATGCGTGCCGCTACTTCCTTTCCATTACCTAAATAACCCGGTGAGGCTTCCATCACAATTGGTGTCTTATGGGCATGACCCTCAAAAAATTTTGAGTAATTAGCAACATCTTTTTCACAGATACCTGTATATAAATTACGAAAGAAATCTGTCTCTTTGACAGCCGAACCATGAACCATGGGGTGTGAACTCAGATAAGTGAATACCGATGTTGTACCAGCCTTTTCCGTGCCAGCGATAATGAAGTTGGCCATGCTGGCCTCTGCTAAATCGTTCATATATAAATACCATTTTTGAAAATAGAAGATTAGTTCTAATACTTGAATGAAATAAACACATACCGTGATTCGCCAATATCTTTGTACTAAGGGATAAAAATGTTTGGCCTGAAGTATTTTTACTTTCTAATTAAAATATCCATGATATCGTGTCACAAAAATCTGAGCATTGCCAGCTTTAACGTTTATCTTCTATACGAAAGAGGCTCTTTAATTGAGCATGTTTTTGTCAAACTTTGGGTAGCTGGTAGTGTGTTTGACAGCATATTCGATTCTTGGTATCTTGATTTTTGGTAAAAAAGCTATTTTATGCCGTCTATAATCTATATCTTGTTGCCCTGAATGTTGGCTTTAATAAAATGAAAGATTCACTGGGTCAAATAAGCATTAAATATTAAGCAAATATTGACGTTCATAAAAATATCAAGCAATAAAGTTTTTATGTGGTGGTTACACGGCTGGTATTGATATTTCGTTCAAGAAGCTTGATGCAAGTATTAAACTTAATCACAGTATAGTTATAATTGCAGATTCGACCTGAGTTGTTGTTGCGCGGACTTTGCATTGTTTTCTAAAAACAATCTCTGTCTTTAATAGATGTTAAATACACTTTTTAAATTGAGGTATTACAAATTGTCTACTGGTAGTATTCCGTTGGTCTCAATTGTCATAAAAACACTTAATGAGTCAGCCAATATAGCTCGAACAATTCAGAGTGTCCGAGCCTCCATTGGTGAGATTCCTGCAGAAATTATTGTCGCTGATTCTTATTCGGTTGATGATACCGTGAAAATTGCATTAGGGGAGGGCGCTAAAGTTTTTAGATTGCAATCCAAGCTGGACCGAAGTTGTGGCGTTGGTGCACAGTTAGGTTACCAGTATGCACAAGGTGAATTTATTTTGCTGCTTGATGGTGATATGGAGTTAGTTCCGGGATTCATTGAAGCTGCGCTGGATATGTTTGAGGACCAACAGGATCTAGCCGCGATAGGTGGAAGGATGGAAGAAATGGCTATGGATCATCCAATTTTTGCTGCGCGTATACAAAGAAACCAGAACTATCACACTAGCGGTGATGTCGGACATCTTGATGGCGGTGGGATTTATAGAAAGGCTGCGTTGCAAGATATTGGTTATTTCACGAATATCAACCTGCATTCCTACGAAGAATCGGAGCTTGGTTGTCGATTGCGCGCCAAAAGTTGGCGTCTTATGCGGATAGGAGTCTCTGCTATACGCCACTATGGCCACGCCATACCGCGCTATCGATTACTCATTCATCGTTTCAAATCAGGGTACACCTTTGGCCCAGGTGAATTTTTACGTGTCTCTATTGGAAACCCCTGGTTCAGTGTCGTTATACGAACTATCAAAGCTTATCTAGTTATGATGATGGCCTGGTTTGCACTAATTGCATCATTGCTAGTTCTACCTTGGTCTAATTTGCCACTGCTGACAGTACTAGCCGGATTTTTGGTTATGTTTTTCATGTTAGTTATTAAACGGAGAAGTTTTTCTGACGGGGTATTCACCTTTGTATCTTGGTCCGTTTTTGCTTTAGGGACATTGATTGGCTTTATTAGGCAGCAACGGTGTCCAACTGCATGGATTGATTCATGCCAAATGGAAGATCGAGTAAACTAATAATCATTGTTACAAATTAAATTGACAGAGAAATAGTTTGAAAGAAATAACTGGGATTTCGTCCTGATATCGAACTGTCACCATATTTGTCTGGATGGTAACTACTCGACTTTGTGGTGGTTTTCTTAATGATGTATCTGTTAAGCTGGCGGAGATGTGCAGTACTTAATTTAGTTTTTTATGTTCTAAGCACTTTGTTTCTTTCAGTTTCTTTGTTCTCGTCTACTATTCAGCTCTCTATATTAGAATCATCATTTAAACTGAGAACCTTCCCATTTAATTAAACTATTACAAGTAACCTTGAAGATAAATTCTGACCTATATTCCGGTAAACGTTTTCGCCGCGCGATCCAGCATTTCTTGCTGGGACGGACTGTACAGGCAATAGCGTACTTTTCACTGACTCTTTGGCTCGTGCGTTTGTTAGAGCCTACAGACTATGGTGCCTATATGGTTCTGTGGGGTATGGTCGAAATGATGGCGCCACTGAGCTCGTTTGGTATGCTGGAAGCAGTACGGCGATATTTGCCAGAGTTGGCAGCACGGGGAGCGCCGGGTGTTTTGCAACTATTCGTCCGTTGGATGACCTTGATTCGTCTTGTCATTATGATAACTTGGGCGATAGTAATTTCCTTCTTCTGGGCGGATATTGCTGTCTGGCTGGGTTTCAGTGCGCCGCAGCAGGATTCAGCGCTGTTAGCGGTAGGGTTAATTGTCACCGTCATCGGTTTTCGCTATGCCTCGGAAATGCTGGAATGCCTTCTCGAACAACGTTGGTCACAGCTGACACATGCGCTTATGCCCTTGGGGCGTTTATCAGGTGTGGCATTGTTAGTGGTTGCAGGTAATCTAACTTTGGAACGGTTACTGTGGGTGGATCTAGGTGTTTCATTGAGTTGCTTTTTGTTGGCTGAGTTTTTCCTAATGCGTAAATTGCGCAGTTTATCAGGTACGGGTGATTATCGAGTGAGTGTGCGTGAAATTGCCACCTTTGCTTGGCACATGACAGGAGTAAATCTGCTTCGGGCCGTTGCTAGCGCAGGTGCGTTACGTATTCTTGTGGCACGTACTCTAGGGCTTGAAATAGCTGGTATGTTCGCTTTTCTGCAGCAATTGTTAAAAATTGTCGGGCGTTATTTACCAGCCAAATTACTAGCTAATATTATCCGGCCCATGCTGATTTCTCGCTATGCGGCAGGGGATGTCAATGTGGTCAATCAAGGTATGGCGTTGTTGTGGAAGATCAACCTACTTATTATTGCCGTTTGTATGGCGGTAATAAGTGTTGCGGGTGATCCGCTTATCGTGCAGGTAAGTGGTGGGCGTTTCACCGATGCTGGTATGGTCTTGTTGATCATGTTGCTGGGCCTGGGAGCCATCAGCCAAGGTCAGTTAGTTGGGATGACCATGCAGATATTTCCATACACTCGTCAGCTAAGATACTTTAGTATGTTATTTTTGTTAACACCGTTAGCAGTAATTGTTGGCTCGGATTGGGGGTTAACTGGGGTAGTCAGTGGGATCTTGCTCAATGTGTGGCTAATGAATAGTCTGACCTTATTTTGGTTGAGTCGCCAGGTTGGGCGTATCGATTTAGATTGGTCCGGTACTTTTCGTGGCCTTTGTCTAGCGGCGTTGCTGGCAGCGGTCGGTTCAATAATTGAAGTAGAATTTGGGCCATGGTGGGCGCTGACTTTGGTATTATTAGCCTATGGGCTGGGACTGATGTTGGCGAAACCATTAAATCATCTCGATATGACGTTGCTTAATCGAGGGTTGCGCCATCGGGCTCGTTATTTTGCATTTTTCGCGCGGAAGGGTTGAAAACGATGCAGGTACAGAATATGAAGAAGGATCAGATATTCATAGTGGGGGTGAACGGTTCAGGTACTACCATGTTGGCGGATGCATTAGGTAAGCATCCAGAATTATATATGCTACCTTGGGAAACGCGCGTTTTGCCTTATCTGGCTCATAGCTACCCAGATTCCGTTTTGCGGGATTTGTCGAAACGCCGTGCTTTGGCAGATGCGCTTGGAAGCTCCAAGGCGTTTTGGCGATGTAATGGTAATCGTCCTTTGGTGCTGCCGGATGATGTGCTTGCTACACTGGATGATTTTGAAAGTGTAGTGGATGCCATGTATAGCCATTTTGCCTGCTTGGAGGGAAAGCAACGCTGGGGTGATAAGACGCCGATGTATTTGCAACATATCGATATGCTTTCCCGAGTATTTCCAGATGCGCGTTTCATCCACATCTATCGTGATGGTCGTGATTCTGCTCAATCTTTTCACCGACGTTGGCGGCAAGCGCCAAGCCGTACTATTTTTCGTTGGAAGAAATCGATCGAACTCGGTCGCGAGCAAGGTCAACGGTTGGGCAACGCTCGTTATTTTGAGTTGAGTTATGAGGAATTAACTGAGGATCCAGAAATTTGGATGCGTCGTGTATGTTCCTTTGCAAGTTTAGATTTTCACCCGGAGGTACTCAATTCCTCAATGCGCTATATGGATGATACTACGCGTGAGACAGCACAAGGACAGATGATTCAGAACAAAGATAAGTGGCGTGTTTACTTCAATTCTAAACAGATTGATGAACTGGAACAGATTGCTGGTAAGATGTTAGCCAATTTGGGCTACGTGGTGGAATTGCAAGGAAATAAAGATTTGTCTCCAATGCGATTACGTTGGCTAAAATGGAAAGATTGGGTAAACTTTTCTATTCGCCACATCACTTTGTTTGGAACTAAGGGGATAATCCCTTTTTTCTTTCGTATTCGTGATGCATTGATGCAGAATAAAACTAATAAATACTAGTTGCCTAGCATAAATATGAGTGAAGGAAATAGGCTAGACTCCGCATACTTGATAAATGCGGATAAAGTTAGCTTTCCGGCTTACCGGCAATGGTTTTTATATTCCCTTGTCAAGAGAGAGCTAACACCATAGTGGCGTTGATAAGCCATCTGCAGGGCGACCGATCATAAGCTATCCTCCCGTTACCGTGTTGCAGGATCTGCCAAGAGAACGCTTGTTTTTTAAATGATGATAGCGGAAGCTTATCCATTTGGTTAGACTCATTGTTTACACACAATGCTGATGAATTCATTTCAATCTGCAGCAGACGCTCTCTTCAGGATCAACCGAAAGAACAGAGCGGTCGTTCCCTCATAAATACTCAGTCCTTTCCGAATAAGTCACGGCTATAGATCTTGTCCATCACATCGTGGAGATCGTCTGTGATACGATTAGCGACGATAATATCAGATCGTCGCTTGAACTCTTCCAGGTTGTTGATAACTTTAGAATGAAAAAATTCTGGTTCAGTCAACACAGGTTCATAAATGATGACCTCGATACCCCTGGCTTTGATGCGTTTCATAATGCCCTGGACACTGGAAGTACGGAAATTGTCTGAATTACTCTTCATCATCAATCGGTGTACGCCGACTACGTTGGGCTTACGTTTAATGATACTGTCAGCAACGAAATCTTTTCGCGTGGTATTTGAATCGACGACAGCACGCATTAAGTTCTGTGGCACATCCGAGTAATTGGCGAGTAGTTGCTTAGTGTCCTTTGGTAGGCAGTAACCACCGTAACCAAACGATGGGTTATTGTAATAGTCACCGATACGTGAGTCGAGACTAACGCCATGAATGATTTGTTTAGTATTTAAGTTGTGTGTGGCGGCGTAGGTATCCAGTTCATTGAAGTAAGCCACACGCATGGCAAGGTAAGTGTTGGAGAAGAGCTTGATCGCCTCGGCCTCGGTGGGGTCAGTAAATAACACCGGAATATCCTGTTTGATCGCGCCTTTCTTGATTAAATCCACAAAAATTTCTGCGCGTTCGGAGCGTTCACCGATGATGATGCGGGAGGGATACAGGTTGTCATAGAGCGCCTTGCCTTCACGCAAGAACTCCGGTGAGAAGATTAAATTTTCGCAGTTGAGTTCGGCCTTCAGCTTTGCGGTATAACCGACAGGTACGGTTGATTTTATGATCATAACTGCTGTCGGGTTGATCATCATGACATCGCGGATAACGGCTTCGACAGAGCGAGTATTGAAATAGTTGGTCTCAGTATCATAATCGGTCGGTGTCGCGATAATAATAAAATCAGCCCCAGCATAGGCCATATTTTTATCTAATGTAGCGCGGAAGTTGAGTTGTTTTTGTGTCAGGTATTCTTCAATCTCGGTATCGGTAATAGGCGATATCTTGCGGTTTAACATCTCGACTTTCTCAGGAATAATGTCGAGCGCGACTACCTCATTCTGCTGCGCGAGCAAGATAGCGTTGGAAAGGCCAACGTAGCCAGTACCGGCAACAGCGATTTTCATCTTATATCCTCCTAGGTTTATTGATAATACGAAAACTTAAAAACACTGGTTATCATAGTAAACATTCTATTGACTACAAGCTAGTGATTCAGGATTGCTGCTCAAGTCTTGATTAATCGATTACTTGGCCTGGTAGCAATGAGCGTCATCTTTAATTTCTCACCTTTGATACAACGGATTTAAGAGCTCTAAAATTTAACGCTAATATGCTTCTTCTTCTTAAAAGTGTGGAATTTATAGGTTCCTATTGGGTACTATAGAATCCGCAGAACCCAAAAAACATAGCGTAGTGATTATAGGCCATAATTAACACGCCAGTGTAATATTCATAATAGGGTGCCAACTAATCTGTGGGCAAATTACAACTTTATCTTGTTCGTATATCAGTATTAGACTTATCACACTTTTACATTAATTTGGTTCTCTTGTTGGCGTACTTTACGCCGAAGTATCCAGAGTTGTTAGGCTGTTTAGTCCTCATCTATATTACCTAATTGCACAATCACTATCGCTAGTTTTACTTTTTGTTCGGCAAGCTGTCAGTTGCAAATCATCCCAAAGAATTTGTAATGCTCCACCTTGCGAACGAACGTGCTCAGTGAGTTTGCTCGATGTGTAAAGCTTCATTGGGTTAAAATGTGATAATCCATCAGGGTTTGGGTCGTCTGGATGTTGTGTATAGTCCTTTATGTCAAATATAATAGTCCTTTCTTCGTCTTCGGCAGTTGCCGCCAAGAAAAAGTGTCCATTTTTACTATCACCCTCAAGAAAACCATACTCCAGGGTTACCCACTGACCAACAGGGATAATAAAATCCCTATTAACACTCTCCCAGATTTTTGTGTTCCAGCGTTTTTTTCCAGTTTCAGCATCAACTATTTGTACCTGCGCATGTACTTTAAAGACAAGTGGTGAATTCTCCCTTGGATTTTTCTTTATAATATGAACAGCGATACGAAAAGGAAATGGTTCATTGGTCCAACCAGCGTTATTCCACCATTCTGATATGGTAAGCCACTTCATCTTGCCTGGAAAAGTGCGGACGTAATTAAAGTCAGGATGAAGATACATGCGTACAGACATCTTCAATTGCCTGATGTTTTTATTGTCATAGACATTCATCTGCACCCGACCTTTAAGAGGAAGTCGGTTACTGCCAAGTACATTCGGGTTTTGTAACCAGAATTGAAGAACTTGGTTGTTTGGTACGCCTGGCTCTTTAATGATCTGTACCCGGCGATCTTTATGGTTGCCACCTTGAAACTGAATATTTGCTCTACCTAAACGAAATTCCTCAGGCGATACCGTTTGATTCTTTTTCTCACAAACATCAGTATCACTTAGACCTACAAACCTAGCCTGTTGACTAGCTTGTCTAGATGTAACCTGTGTTTGCCTCTCGAATCCAGTGCGAAATCTAATCGTTGACCCATCAGAACAAGGAGAGAACCATGCCGACGATGAAATATTGTTAGCTGGTTGTGATGCATATACGTGAATTATCGGGAGAAATAATAATACCAGTAAAGTCAATTTTATTAGATGAAATAGTTTCAGCATCTTTTCCTAGGTTTATTTAGGCGCAAAACGAACTTTGTCGTTTGTTTTGTAGAAAGGAAAAACATTGCAATCAACAGGGCTTAAGCTAATCACAATAAAAATTGATTAAAGAGCAGCCCAATATCCTTGCCTTAAAAATAAAAAGTGATGCCCCTTGTGTCAGGTAATGAAATACGTGTCAATTTTCTGGAGTTTATTTTTTATTCCTTTAGCCATTGATTAATTCTCGTAATTTCTGGATAAATGGTTCAGGTGCTGTATTCGAAATTTTCACGAAGTCTTGTTCCGTAGTTTCACTATCTATCCGATGAAGTAATGCTATTAATTCGTCTTCATCCCAAGCTACACTAACACCAGCATGTCCGACAAAACTCCTTGCTGTAGCCAATTGATGGTCGTTACGATGCTCGCCAAGGTCAGCTTTGCGAGGCATAATGATGATTCGTTTGCCATAGGACATGGCTGTTAGTATAGATCCCATTCCAGCATGTGCAATGACAATGTTTGCCGAATTAAAATAGTGATCAAAATCTTTTGGCTCAAGAAATTCGCTTTGCTGAATATGATTGAATTTTGTATCTGTTGGGCCTACCTGAGCAAAAACATCATTGCCAGAACTGCCGGCCCAAGTGTCTACTGCACTAACCATGCGGTCAAATGCTAACTGAGTCCCTACCGTTACAAATATCACAGTATAGATCCTATGTAATGTGGGCCTTCTTTTCGCGCCAATTCTGGCCATTGCGTGAGCCAATGCGTTGCCCACCTTTTTGCTTTACGGCCTGCCAAAGATAGTTCTTCCGCATTAGCTACACTATCGATCCAAATCGTTTTAGCTCCAAGTAGTCGCCCGAACAGAATAGCAAAGAATCCTGGTGCCGCACCTGTAGTAACTATCACATCGGGCCTAATAAGTAGCACGCGCCACGCAACTTGTAGTGCCATTACTAGCAATCCTGGTTTATCCCACATGCTGGCATCGCGTACAGCAGTAAAAGTGCCATTTTGTACTTTGGTTTTCAACCCTGGTACTGTGCTAATCCAATGCAGGCGATGGCCCTCGAATGCAGGTATCATCCTGTTCAATTGAATCCAGTGTCCCCCAGCTGAAGCTACGGCTAAAAGTTTTTTTTGTTTCATGGCGTCACATCCAACGATTGGTATAGTTTTCGCATATCCTCAATGCAGGCATGTGGAGAGAATGTCTGCTCATAACGCATACGCGACGCAGATCCCTTTTCCATCTGCGCGACATCATCACTCGATAATAACTTGATCAGTGCTGAAGCAAGTTCTGCTTGATCGCCTGGTGTGACAAGCGCACCATTGGAAGCATCCACCAGCTCTGGAATACCCCCCACTGTTGTGGAAACGACCATCATTGAAAATGACATTGCTTCAATGATCGCCATCGGAAGCCCTTCGTTATAAGACGGCAGCACGAAGATGCTGCATTCATGCATTAAGACAGCTTTTTCGTCTCCACTTATCCAACCCGGTACTTTGACGGAATCTTCCAACCCCATTGTTTTGACAGCTGCACGCACTTTATCCACTTCACCATTGCCCCCGCAAAATAACATGGCTTTAGGAACCTGTTTGGAGACATCGGAAAATGCAGCTAATAAGTCATATATGCCTTTGCGCGAACCGAATTGGCCTAGAAAAAGTATATGGTGCCGATTGCGTTCGCGTGATGCGCGTACCTTGTCGAAACAATCTGGCACAAAATTGCCGATAATGGTTACTTCGTTTTGAGTAAGTGTTCCAACAAAGTCCTTCCACGATGCTGATAGCACCACAATGCCATTCGCTTTATTGAAAAGATACCGCACGGCCCATTGCACCCAAGATGCACTTCCATTATAGAATACGGCGAACTCGGAACCATGCAAATGAATAATAACTGGTACGCGTGCTAGACGTCCCATATTCAAAAAAATAAATTTTCGCCAAAAACTTCCGCGCATTGACATATGTAAATGTAGTAAATCAACGCGGCGTAATAATAACTGTATTGCAACTAGGCTGTAAGCTTTGAATGCAGCGGCCAAACGGCTGAATAGGCTACCTTCAATATGTGTGGCGACAAAGAGTGAATGCCCTGGCGAATAGAATCCAGCGGTTTCATAGGCTTTAATAACAGATAAGATGCCGCCGCGCGCCGCTGTGCCAAGGACCAGTACTCGTTTAGTCGACATAATGATTTCTCGACCAGTTTCGCGTACTAGCAGTTTTTAAGATAGCCCGTCGTGCTAATTCTGTCACATCGTCTAAATAATGTATCACAAGAAGCTCTATGTTTTGTTGTGTCATTAAGGAATTTTTATAGCGTCGTTGAATAGATTGGTTCGCGTATTTTGGTTATTTACACAATGACAAACGAACTATGGCGCTGTCAGATCAACATAGACCAAAAAAACTTTTATTTCAAAGCCTGATGGTCATTTATTGCATATTTCTAGTGATAGCCTAAACGTCTATTCATGTCACCGCCGACACGATTGAAGAAATCTAGTTCATCGCCTTTTAGTTCGGTTCGCCAGCGTTCATCATGACGTATTCCTTTTTCAGGGGAAAATCTTGTAGGGTTGCCGCCGACAAGATGTCTTGTTGTTTGGCCTAGATTAAGCATTTCTGGTTCGAAGGGGATACCAATAAAGTCGCATAAATCACGCCCAGTTTTTTCTGGGTCTGATGTGAGATCCTCATACCGTAATTTGAGTAGGCTGTCTTGGGCAATATGTTTTTCCAGTAAAGGTAGCGCACGGTTGTAGTACTTTAACCATCCATTCACACTCTTAGGTTGACTGATTCCGCTTGAACGGCATGAAAGATAGACGCCTCTTCCATCACGGGTTAATTGCACCACCTTGACGAGGTCTGGCCAGCGTTGATGTAGCTCGACTGCCTCACGGACATTTTTAGATGAATCCACGATGACAGTCTTATTCCAGCAGCGTGAAATATCTCGAAATAAATCTATCTTGTTATGCAGCGCTTCAAGTCGTGAAGGTGGTATGGGAAAATGTTTGCGCAAGCTATCTGGCAAGTAATCTCGACCTTCCATCCAGGCTTTGCGTAAGGCGATCATAAAACGATATGCATAGGTTTGCCGTTGATGATCAACCTTATGAAGAGCGATGGCATCCCACAGTCTGTATTGATAAGGGTTTGCAATAAAATCTATGTTGCGAGATGATTTAATGGCATCAAAAACTTTGCGCCACTCCGTACAAGTACTTAAATCACTACCGCAGCTACATTTAGCTTTTAGACTGATACTCTTACCAAGGACATTAATCTGTCCTAAAGAAGCCACCTGGGAATGTCCACCCATGAACATATCCGTTAAGGTAGAGCCGCTACGACCAGTAGAACAGATATACAGTATACGAAAACCATCCTGAGCAGTTTTCTCTTCCTGGCCAAATCCTGAGTGAGTCATTTTAGGTGCCCTACATAAAATTATTGGAAGAATCTAGTCGACACGGTGAGTATCTCATAAGCTGTCATCTGTTTCAAACCCCCAACGACGCAAAGTATCGCCCTGTAGGCTAAGTACTATGTCTAGTTCTTCTTTTTTCCAGCTGCGAGTCCATGCTTCCGGTTTTGGTGCAAGATGCAAGGATTCTACAATATTCCAGAATGCGGCGTCTTTTTGTGCTGTTATTTCCATGAAATCCAGGATTCGTTGCAATTGACCATTCGGATCTTCGAGAAGCTCGTTATATCGTACTTCCAGCAACTGGTTGCTCGGAATTGAAGTAATTCCTTGTTCCAGTGATTGTATTTCCTCAATCCAATTTCGCGCTGCGAGTTCTAAAGGGTTAAACCCTTCTGCAACCATCTGTTTCGGTGTCTTATCCGCCCAAAACAAAGTATGATCGTCCCACCATGCTACACGCAACAATGAATAGGCCACTGCACGCCCGTCCCTGACTAGATGGATATACTTTGCATCGGGAAATATTTGTTTAAGGATTGGTACACGCCGGTTGTTAGCGGTTCGCTTAGTCAGCAATACTTCACATCGAGACATTTTACGAATGCGTTCAAATTTATTTTGTAGACATTCTGCTGATTCAGGTGTCAAGCGATAGTCGGCAGCTGGTACTCGCGGAATATGACAGCTAGCATATACCGATTCGGCCTCTGTTGGGATTGGTACACTGGAATGCAGCCATTTGCGTCGTTTGTCGGAATAAGCGCCACCATCCTTGCTAAACCATGATTTACGTTTATATTCTGGGAATTGATTGAGTAGACGTTGCAAACTGGCAAGAGAAGGCCAATTAGGAAAACGTTTTTGGTAATTGCTTAAATAGGCGACATTATTGTGGGCGGATAGAATCTTGTAGAGTAGCGTCGTGCCGGAACGGCCCGCCCCAAGAAGAAATGCTACACGGCTTTTACCTCTGTTCATGATTCCTCCTGAATGTTGTGTCTTACACACTTAGGGGCACCTTTAAAAATCCATATTTGCGAGCATCCGCAAAGCGAATTGCCTGCTTACCCCGTTTCGTCACAATACTGCGTTATTCACAAAAAATATCTCCTTACATATCAGTTATATGCTGCGTCAATATTTTTTGTTCTCGCCTTGTCTTGTTTAGAAATCCGAATTTTTAGAGGCGCCCTTAGGCGCAGCCATGTGAATGGACGAAAAACGCTTCCCGCCATCTAACGGCTTTTTACAAAAAAAATGAAAATAAATATCAGCTAATCAAGGTCCGAGTGTCACTTCCTCGAAGCGTCACTTTTTCCATTTATTGAGCACTTGGCGTAGTATGCGTCGTGCATCGGAAATAGGTGGCATATCATTGGTTGCAAATCTTAATTTCATGCGAAATTGCCAAGGCGAATCGCTGCCTTTGATTTCTGAACGGCGCAAAAGGTATGGATCTGAGTCCTTCTGATTTTTTCCTGATATAGTCGAACAAGCTCCTGTATAGCCAGCCGCTATAACAGCATCCCGGGCTATTGGACTCCAGCTTCCAAAAGGGTATGCAAAGTGAGGTACTTCTTTTCCAAGTATATCTTCTAGCGTTGCTTTGCTATCTTGAACTTCTTTGGACACAATAGCTTCCTCGGTCTTGCCAAGCCATAGATGGTTAGCAGTATGGCTGCCGATATCTACACCAGATTCATCCAAGGTGCGGATTTCGCTTGTTGTAAGCATGCGTCGGCGTGGAAACCCAAAAGCTTCACCCCAATCGTTATAATTGTCTATCTGACTGGTTACAACAAAAACCGAAGCTGGATAGTCAAATTCCTGCAAAATTGGCAAAGCGTTCTCATAGGCGCATGCTATGCCGTCATCAAATGTTATCGTTACGGCTTTATCTGGAAGCTCTACTTTACCTGCTGTCCCTTCCAGGACTGAGGAAAATGGAAGAACCTGGTAGTCAGCCTGTCGAATTTGTTCCAAATCCTTTCGGAAGGCATCTGGAGTTCTACAAAACCGAGCTTCAGCTGCATTCTTTGGTGCCGCTATGACATGGTACATCAGCATCGTTACAGGCATAGATCAACCCTCATGTCGACTTTTTATTTATCGCTTGCCAGGTTGGCCAAGGCAATTCTTCCCGCCCGATTTGGCGTGCTAATTCACGCATATCGTCAGCCAGCATGTCTTGCAAACGTTTCCTTGTATCCTCATGTATGGGTGGAACAACTTGGCGTAAGTCGATTTGGTTATGGCTGCGGCGCAAGCGGCGAACTAAGTCACTTCTCTTGACTGCTTGAACTAGCTTGCCACCACCTATAGATCGACCGAGTCCCCCTAAACGCTTGAGAAAAGAATCTAGCCCGGCATTTTTAATGGATCTGCTTTCATTCACCCTTTTTTCCAGGAACCAGGATTGATGATCTTCGGCTATATTCAGGAATTGATATAAATTTTTCGCTTGTATGGATGGGGTGTCTCGAATATCTTCCTGAAAAATAACTATTATTTGGTCTCTGGGAAATACCGCAAGCCAGCGAGCAAGTTGCTGCGCGTAATGTGACTGTATCATGTACATGGGATTATTAAGCAACCCTTTCTCGAAATCAAGATTTTCGCCGGTTATATGACCTTGTTTAACTTCCATCAGATGATTAGAGTAAGCACGCTCTATCGGATCACGTAGAGAAAGTATAATTTTCATCTTAGGGTTATAGAGAAATGCACGGTCGGGTGCATTAGTATCAGAAAAATACGAAGCGGATACATCACCTACCATCTTTGCAGAACCGGCATCAGCTAGATGCCTTTCATACCATTCATATCCGAAGTTATAGTAAAACGAGAAAAAATCAATTTCTTTACCTGGATAGACTGCTACCTCTGGGTGATCGGAAAGGACGCGGTGCACCCAAGTAGATGCGCATTTTTGCGCACCGATTCCTATGAAATCAATCTTCAATTTGAACTCCTTTAAACAAAGTTACGAAATGTTAGTAAAAAAACTATCACGACGTAAGGTGCGTATTCGGCACAGAAATAGACTCAAATATACATTCTTATAAGTTTGTATAAGCGGACATCCAAAAAATCACACAGAAACGATCCAATGGAAAACAATTTTATGTATAGTAACATTTTAACAATAATGTCCTAACCTTAAAATCACCAAATTAGCACTTAAACCAGGCTCTATTTAAGGTTTGTTTCCGGTATTTGAGGGAGTTTCAATGCAAGTTGGTTAATGGTGTAGTGAGATAAAACTAAGCTTAGGCTACGATTTCTCATTGACTTGGTTGTTTTTTACAAAACGTGACCAATAAGCCGCTTGACCAAGCATGAACATCATAAGAAATTGGGTAGGGTTGGAGTAGAAATGAAATTCCTTATATAACGTTGTTACAGCGAGCAAAAGCAGGCCAATTGACCCCACTCTAAGGAAAACACGATGGGTCTCAGGAATGGTTTCGTTTTTGGCAAGACGCCCCGAAGCAAGGGAGCCGGATAGTAATATAACTAGAAAGGCCAAATACCCCAGAATACCAGTTTCCCATAGTAGAATAATAGTGGAAGATTTGTGAATTACATAGGAATAACGACTAGCCAACTCGCCCACTCCAACTCTACTGACGTGGGTTGCTCCCATCCCATAGCCGAAAAGGCTGTGTTTCAGATCACCGCTCTTGACATTGATTTCCCACCAATTAACCATATGGTGTACACGGCCTAGTTGACGGCCACCAGCAGACTCTGCCGCTGGGTCTAGTGCCCTCATTACACGTTCATAATTTGAAGTAGGCTGGTTCTTGTTGATTGTATAGATGGGGGCGCTACCATAGTGAAGTTTTTCATAAGCCATGAATATGCCGCCGACCAACAGTACTGCGCAAGTTATTGCCATGATCGATTCTACAGGTCGCCGAAATAATTCTTTGTAGTAATACAAGCCAATAACAATCGGCAGCAGTATAACTGCCGCCTTAACTTCAGCAAGGGCCAATGTGCCAAGTCCTGACAGTACGACTAAAGTCATTAATGCACCATGTAATTTACCCGAACGCCATAACGCGATGGCAGTTAGAATTGCAATCAACAACATGATAGCCATGGCGGCGCTATCGCCACCACCTTCGCTATTGCCTTGAAACGTTCCTATAATGGCATCCCAAGAAGGCGCGCCACCCCGACCGGTTTTTTGGGCCACAAAAAGATATTGATAAAGTGCCATTGGAAGTTGCAGAACAGCTATAACCAAGAGAGCTCTCCATAATTGCGCCTGCATTTCCTGTGAAACCAAGCCAAACATGAAGACCAGCATCAATGGCCACATAAATAAATAGTGGCGAGATGCATTTATAAAATCTCCAAACTGTGGGTCATTAATGATGGTGGAGAAGGCGACCAGAAAAAGAAAAATGCCGGGTAATAAAATGTGGCTTGTTATTTGAATTGATGAGAAATTGAATTTGCGATGGAATAGATTCAGTAGTACAGGTAACAACAGTGCCGCACCTACCAAAACAGTGAGCCATTGAAGCTGTGTGAAGCGCAAAAAATAAGCGCTCGGTCCAGTAATCAAAAATGTTGCCCAAAATATGATCCAAATTGTCCAGGGAACGGGTGTGGCAAGAACGAAAAAAAGGCCAAACAGAGCTAGCAAGACGATCAGAAGGATTATATTACCGAATGCAGCAAGCATGCCACTTAACACCGAAAGGAATAGGGCGCCAATCAGCAACAAGGCAATAGGTAATGCCTTGGAGTGTGGATTGCTAGAAGTCAGTGTGGACAGTACCTTCATTATTATCTTATATCGTTTAGGATTCTTTCGTCATTTAACTAAGAACTAAGTCTGCCAAAATGTTAAGGAGCAAACGATGTTTTTAAGTTAAATTAAGATGTTCATGATACATGGGAAACGAAGTTGGCATACGTTGATAAACGAAGCAAAATCAGCGTTTTTCGCGCTTGCATAGTCCTGTTCCTATAACATCGTACTTAACATGCTAGTCAATATGCGGTTAATTTAAGTGCTTTAAGCTTCAAAAGTTCCTGTTAATCTTATACGTTCTTTGATTCCAATCGATGACAACATATCCTGAATAAATTGGGACTGTAGTTGGTATGCTTCGTTATTATCAGGGCCAATGGAAGATACACGTACTAACATGCCATCAGGTACATTTCCGGTCAAACCATAGCGTAGTTGTTGTAATTTTTGTTCGATACCAGGCAAAACAGCTTTATCACCAACAGTAATCCAATAGGTAATGGGTTCGTTACGGTTGCCTTGAACGGCTAGTAGGCGCTTGACAGGCAACGTGCCATACTGGGTAAAGAGATCACCGGCAACAATCTTCATTATTTCAAATCCTTGCGCTAGATAGCAAGCTTCTGGCTTGTGCGCTGATAGGCTGTCACTCTGATCTCCGCCGTAAGCCACCGAGAGCATGACCCGTCGGCCTTGTGAATTGACATAGGTTCTAGCTAATGTTTGATTGTATATCTTGTCAAGACTTGCTTGAGTTTGTGGGTCAACTTGTAGTGGCACAATCGATTTGTCAATCTGCCAATCTCCAAACGTGGGTGGAATCATTGTTTCAAGGTTAACCATATCTTGCAAGTCTGCGACTTTAATGGTTGGTGTCATGACCTTGGTTAATGCAACAGAAGACAACATTAACATGCTGAGAATAAGGCTGATAATTAAAGAGTTTTTCATTGGTCCTCCTTGAATGTGAGTCTTTACTGTTTCAATTTAGGCGCATTCACGACTACGCAGACTATTTAACAAGCTCCCTTATCAATCAAATCGTTGAAAATAATGATTACTTGGATTGATAAGTCCTCCCCGATTCTACCTTACTATTATCAATTAGATCATACCAATAATTATCAAAAAGTAAACTGCGGAAAATGAATTAATTAACGGTTAGTTCCAGTTTCCAGCAGTTAGTTCCAATTGCGGCTAAAGGGAATTCTTTAAAGCCAGTTAACTGACCATCTTTGTGGGGTCACTACTATGTTGAATATCTACTAGCGTACCAAATTCTATCAAGTCAAATAATTCCAATAATTCCTTATTACGCATTCTAATACATCCGATGGAGCCAGGTTTTCCCATTTCTACGCTGTCTGGACTACCATGAATATAGACATACCGACGCATGGTATCGACTGAGCCCAAACGATTAAAACCCGGTTCGCAACCTGAAAGCCATAATATACGTGTCAAAATCCAGTCACGTTTCGGAAATTGTTGTCCTAATTTCGGAGTGTAAATTTCTCCAGTTGGTCTGCGCCGGATAAAAACTGTGTTTACTGGTTGCCCAGAACCGATTTTTGCACGGATAATGTGTTGTCCCAATGGAGTGCAGAAACTACCATTTTGTTGCCCAGTTCCATTCTTGGCAGAAGAAATTAGATATTTTCTAATACATCGATTTTGATCACTAAATACTTCTAATTGTTGCTGTGCGATATTGATGGTTATCTTCATTCCAAATTTATTCTCAATCGATTATTTTTTACGCCGCTGAGCAAAGAATTGTTTTAATAGGATACTGGCTTCCTGCGCCATCACACCATTAGTAACGTGCATATGATGATTGAGTCGTGTCTCAGCTGGCAAGTCAATTACACTGCCACAAACGCCAGTTTTAAGGTCTTTCGCAGCATATACCAAGCGTTCAATACGTGCATGAAATAATGCGCCAACACACATTACGCAGGGTTCTAACGTGACATAAAGCGTACAATCCAATAAGCGATAGTTCCCTAGATGCTCACCTGCATTTCGCATAGCCATTACTTCAGCATGTGCACTTGGATCAGATGTCGTGATTGGGCAATTATAACCACGCCCAACGATTACTTCATCTTTCACAATCACAGCGCCAACTGGTACCTCGCCTTTATCACCGGCTTGCTTGGCTAAATCAAATGCAATTTGCATGAAATAACGATCATCCAAAATTGATTTTTTGTTGTCTTTACCCAACGTACTTCCATCAGTAATTAATCATGGCGTGTTTTTATGCTACATTCTATCCTCAAATAATATTTCCATGCGCCTGCAAACATGTTTTTACAAACACAATCTCAGTTAACCACAATCCGCGATATGCTCCGCTTATCGATCACTCAGTTTAACAAAGCTAATCTGTTTTATGGACATGGTTCAGCAACTGCTTATGATGAGGCCGCTTATCTTATTCTGAAAACTTTGCATTTGCCACTAGATCAGTTGGAGCCGTTTCTTGATGCACATTTAACTGATGATGAACGCCAACAGGTTCTGGACATGATTGCACGTCGTGTGACTGACCGAATACCAGCTGCTTATCTGACTTACGAAGCTTGGTTGGGAGATTATTCATTCTATGTTGATGAACGTGTAATCGTCCCGCGTTCATTTATTGCGGAATTATTACAAGACCAGTTGTCTCCGTGGATTACAGAACCAGAACATATTTCTTCAGCATTGGATCTTTGTACTGGTTCAGGGTGTTTGGCTATTCTATTGGCTCACTGCTTCGAATATGCCCATATTGATGCAGTTGATCTTTCTGAAGGTGCGCTAGAAGTAGCAAACAAAAATGTTGCTGACTATCATCTAGCAGACCGAATTGATCTCATCCGATCTGATTTATTTAATCAATTAACCGGTCGACGATATGATCTGATTATCAGTAACCCACCCTATGTTAACGCAGCATCAATGGCGAACTTGCCTGATGAATATCTGCATGAACCTGATTTGGCGTTGGCCAGTGGAGAAGACGGTTTAGATGCTACACATGTAATTTTACAACAAGCGGCGCAACATTTGACGGATGAAGGCATATTGGTTGTTGAAATTGGGCATAACCGGGAAGCGTTGGAACAGGCTTTTCCACAAACGCCGTTTACCTGGCTCGACACCAGTGCTGGTGATCAATTTGTGTTTCTATTGAGGCGTAATCAGCTGCCAGATGTTAAGTGACAGCGCTATCAAACCCGCCAAACAGATAGATTCCCAGGTTGTTGCGCATAACTTATTTGCCGATTTATGGTCGAATCAAACCATCTTACTCAAGAGCTAATGGATCTGCAATGTAGACTTTACAGATACGCCGTCAATTTTTCGTAACTAAACTATTGTAATGGCCATGTTTTATAGGATTGAATTTAAGAAGGTTTTTTAAGATTGGAAGTATTTGTCAATAAGAGAAAAACCGATAATGAAAATACTAATTATGAATAGGTATATTTGGCCACTTAATTGGTTCGCGCTATTTTTAAGTATTGTTATGGTGTCAACAAGCGTGATGGCTGAAGAATGGATTTATACTGTTCGTACTGGCGATAATTTGTGGAACTTGACTGAAAGACATCTTACTAGTATGAAGTATGTCAAGCGGTTACAGAAGTTAAATCGTATTGAGAATCCATACGTGGTTCTTCCTGGCACACAAATCCGTATGCCAATTTCTTGGACGCAACAGCATCTTCATGCTGCACATGCGCATATTGTCCATGTGCATGGTGACGCATTTGTACGTCGAAAAGATACGGCTCAATTAATTTCAGCTGAACTGGGAACGCAACTTTATATCGGTGATGAAATTCAGAGTGAGGATAATTCGTTTGTAACCGTTGAATTTTTAGATAAATCACGTTTACGGGTGCAAGATAGCAGTCATGTGCGCTTAAAACATATGGAAGTATTTGGTGACTTTGGGTTGGTTGATACACTAGTGCGTTTGCAACATGGCCGTACTGAAAGTTCGGTGCCAACAAAACCAGAAGTGGGTACTCGCTATAGAATAGAAACACCCTCAGCTATTAGTTCGGTACGCGGTACAGATTTTCGTGTTGGCACACTTGAAGAAGGTGATAAGACGACCAGTGAGGTGCTGGCTGGATTGGTGCAAGTAAGTGGTGAAAAGAGAGCGATAAAGGTTCTAGCAGGGTTTGGAACCGTGACTGCAGCAGGAGCGCCGCCATCAAAGCCTGTGACATTGTTGCCACCACCTGATTTGTCAGAGTCTGATCGCTATCATGAGAGCTTACCATTGGTAATTACATTGAAGCCATTAGAAGGTGCACTGGCTTATCGCACCCAAATTGCAATAGACCAGGATTTTGAAAATCTATGGGCAGAGTTTACTACGGTAAAATTACCTTTTCGTGACGGTGATATTCCGGATGGTGATTATTGGTTACGTGTACGAGGAATTGATGCTTCAGGGATAGAAGGAAAAGATGCGGTAATGGCATTTTCACTGAATGCGCGTCCTGAGCCGCCATTTGTGATAGCGCCAATCCCAGGTGCCGCAGTTGATGTGGAGAATCAAGAGTTCAATTGGACAAGACAATCTGAAGCGGCGCATTATGCTGTGACAATTAGCAAGACTGAGGATATGTCGGAAGTTGTGTTTTTTGACCCAGAAATTAATGAGACAAGTTTGAAATTGGTAGATTCTTTGCAACCAGGCCATTATTTCTGGCAGATTTTTTCGGTTTCAGAGTCTGAGGGCGCTGGTCCATTTAGTGATGTAATGTCGTTTAGAGTGCCTTTTCCTGGACCATCATTAGAAGAGACAAAAATGAATGAAGATGAAATGACGTTTGCCTGGAGGGCCGGTGCAGAGGGACAAAGCTTTCATTTTCAATTAGCGCGTGATGAAGAGTTTAATGACTTATTGCATGACAAACATACCATGGCGTTGCAGGCAACTGTGCCCTTGCCAGATAGTGGCGATTATTATTTGCGAATAAAAACAATTGAGTCGGATGGTTTCGAGGGTCCTTGGGGACCGCACCAGATTGTCGAGATTCCATATGATATCCCATTTTGGTTGTTGTTATTGTGGCTACCTTTATTGATTCTTATATGATTCAATGAGGCCATCCAAATTCAATTATCTAAATAACTTTGCGCTACGCGCTGTTATTCTTTTAATGGGTGTGGCGTTATTGTCTGGCTTCATGGTGCTGGAGCGGATTGATGCTGTTTTGTACGATAAGATTTCAGTAATAAACCGACTGTCACCTGGTGATAATATTGTTATTGTGTCGATTGATGAAGAAAGTTTGTCAGTTTTAGGGCGATGGCCTTGGTCACGACGTGTGCATGCTGAATTAATTGATCGTTTGGCACAGGCTGGAAGCAATGTGGTTGCGTTTGACTTATTGTTTTCGGAACAACAAGATAATGATTCTTTGGCGGATAATTTGTTGGCTCAGGCTATAAAAAATCATGGTTCGGTTATTTTACCTGTTGCACCTGTAGCAGATGCGAGTTGGAAAAGTGTTCATCTAATTAAGCCGATTTCTATACTTGCTGAGAACGCTCGTTTAGGGCATGTGGATATTGAATTAGATAGTGATGGCGTTGCTCGACGAGCTTTTCTTGCCGCTGGCGTGGCTGAGCCAAGTTGGCCTGCGTTTGGACTGGCGACATTACCTGGACAATTAGGCCAGGAGGGATCAGATGATTCGACCGTTGTAGATAACGATATAATTGAAATTAGAGGTGAATGGGTCCGTTCGCGTGAAGTGCTCATTCCTTATGTTGGTCCACCTGGGAGCTATAAACAAATCCCATATGCACAAGTACTTTTTGATAATAAAGTGCTTCCAAGTTTAAGTGACAAGATAGTCATTGTTGGTGTGACTGCTGCTGGAATGGGAACCCGCTTTGCAACACCGGTGTCTCAGGTAAATCGTCAGCCCATGACAGGTGTGGAATGGCATGCAAATGTCATTGATATGTTACAAAATGATCAAGCTGTCTATTCTGCATCAAATATTCTTGTTACGCTTATTTCTTTGTTGTGGGTTTCACTGGTTTTAATCGGTATTGGATTGTTTCGTAAAAATTTAACTATTCCCATACTTTTTATTGTGTTATCCATTGGATTCGTTTTTTCAATGGTTTTGCTAAGACTTGCTCATGTTTGGGTTCCTCCCAGTGCTGCTTTACTTGGTACTGTGGCAATTTATCCACTATGGAACTGGCAACGAATAAACGGTTTTATACACTCATGGTTTGTTGACAAAGTACGCTCAAGTGCTGCTTTGGAGTCAGTTGAAGATGGTGTGATTACAACTGATGCACAGGATAAAATTATTTATTTAAATAAAGGTGCAGAAAGAATTCTGCAAACAACATCTAATCAAGTTAAGGGGAATAGACTGCAAGATGTATTAAAGCTTAGTGCTGCTGAGGGTAATGATAATGGTCAGCAGGATAAATTAAGTTTGCTGTACTCTGAATCTGATATTGATGTAGCAGTCCAATGTTCGTTAAAAACTTTGTTTGGTGATAAGCATATAGTTCGCATGACGCGACATCAATTGCGTGATGAGAATAGCGATTTAATGGGTTTTGTCATTGCAATAGCAGATATTACAGATACGGTTGAATTGGTGCAGAAAATTTGCCATCAAGAAACTCATGACACATTGACTAAGCTACCAAATCGTAAAGAATTGTTAGCACGCTTCGACCAATTAATTAAATCCGTTGTGCAAACAGGTACAGACGGTAGAGTTTTGACGGTATTTTTTGTTGCGTTAGATAATTTTAAAAAAGTGAATGATGCAATGGGGCATCGAGCAGGAGATCAGTTGCTGCGAATGATGTCACGGCGTTTATCTGAAGTGATTGATCACGATGATATCGTTGCTCGCTGGGGTGATGATGAATTTGTTTTGCTTTTTAATGATTTACCTAAAGGCGAATCGACATCTGAGATGGCGCAAAAGATTCTTGCAGTAATGGAACAAAAATTTGTTATTCAAGGTATGGAAGTCTTTGTTTCAGTGAGTATCGGAATAAGTTTTTATCCAGATGATGGGTGCTCTGGGGAACTTGTCGTGGAACACGCTGGTTCAACAATGCATCATTTCAAGGAAAAAGGAGGGAATCGCTTTGGTTTTTATTCCTCGAAATCTACAGTAATATGGACACGTGACCGACTGGAATTAGAGAAAGAATTGCGTGCGGCAGTAAATGACCACCAATTACAAGTATTTTTTCAGCCAATATTTGATGCGAACTTGAATTGTGCCGCTAGAATGGAAGCGCTAATACGTTGGCCACACCCAAAGCGTGGTTTTCTATCGCCTGGTGTATTTATACCGTTGGCTGAAGATATCGGGTTAATTAATCAGTTGGGAAAGTTAGTTTTACGAGATGCATGTATTGTCGCCAGAAAAATGGCGCAAGGTGGTATGCCGATTAATGTATCCGTTAATGTAAGTCCCCATCAGATATTATATGGAGACTTCGTGCAAGTGGTATTGCAAGTCTTATCGGAAACAGAATTTCAAGCTGAATCATTGATTCTTGAGGTGACTGAAAGTGCGATAATTATCGATATGGATCGTACATCCAAAGTGTTGCAAGAATTAAAGAATTTGGGTGTTTTAATTGCTTTGGATGATTTTGGTACCGGATATTCATCGTTAACTTTATTGCGAGAGTTACCAATAGATATTATAAAGATTGATCAGTCATTTGTTCGTACATTAGACCAGAATCAACATGATCTCACGATTGTTAAAGCAATCATTGGCTTGGGTAAGAGTATGGGTTTGGTTGTTATCGCAGAAGGTGTTGAGACTGAACAGCAGGTACAAATATTAATTGATCACGATTGCCATTACCAACAAGGATTTTATTTTAGTCGACCGCTTAGTTATGAGTTACTTGTTGAGTTTGCGTTTGAAAAAACATGTAAAGTTAGCATAAATGATTTCAATTAAATCCAATAAATTTTCTACATTGTTGGTATTTAAGCGCTCATAAGATTATAATGCAGCGTTTTTTATTCCTTACCAATTGCTTACATTAGTCTTCCATGCAGTTATTCGCCTTTGGCATTAACCATAATACTGCGCCACTTGATGTGCGTGAGCAGGTTACCTTTCCAGAAAATACAGTGGAACATGCATTGCATGATCTGGTTGGACGTAATCCGATTAAAGAAGCAGCGATTGTTTCGACCTGCAACCGGACAGAAATTTATTGCAGTACAGAACAGCCTGAGCAAGCTATGCACTGGCTGGCGGACTTTCATCGCATTCAAACACGCGAGCTGGATCCTTATATCTATCAGTTGCCACGTGAACTTGCCGTTAAGCACGCGTTTCGTGTGGCCAGTGGTTTAGATTCTATGGTATTGGGTGAGCCGCAAATTTTGGGGCAGTTGAAGAGCGCCATAAAATCAGCCGAGCATGCCGGAACAATGGGGTTTTTGCTGCATAAATTGTTTCAGCGAACATTTTTTGTTGCCAAAGAAGTGCGGACCTCTACTGAGATCGGAAGCAATTCAGTCTCTATGGCTGCAGCCGCAGCGCGTTTGGCCGAGCGGATATTTGGTGATATTAGTGAACAGCGGGTGTTATTTATTGGTGCTGGAGAAATGATCGAGCTCTGTGCCAGTCATTTTGTTACTAGAAAGCCTAAACGTATTACAGTTGCTAATCGTACGACGGAACGTGCGGAAGCCTTAGCGAGTCGTTATGATGCACATGCAATTACCTTAAGCGATCTGCCAGAACAGTTGCCGTTGCATGATATTGTGGTGACTTGTACAGCGAGTCCATTGCCTATTCTTGGTAAAGGAATGGTTGAACGTGCCATTAAGGCACGTAAACATCGTCCGATTTTTATTGTTGATTTGGCTGTTCCGCGTGATGTTGAATCTGAGGTGGTCGAATTGGATGATGTGTTTTTGTACTATGTGGATGATTTGTCAGAGATTGTTAAAGAAGGACTCGATTCCAGGCAAAATGCGGTTGCTCAAGCAGAAACCATTATCGATACCAATGTGATTGATTTTATGCGTTGGGTCGCGACACGAGAATTGGTGCCAACCATTCGGGCGCTACGTGACCAGGGTGAGCGTTTTCGTCGGCATGAAATGGCACGAGCGAGTAAATTATTGGCCAAAGGTGAAGACCCACAGAAAGTGATGGAGTCGCTCAGTCATGGTTTAACCAATAAATTTCTACATATCCCATCCAGCACTTTGAATCAGGCGACCGCTGAGGAACGTGAAGAGTTGGTTGACTTAATTAATCGACTTTATCAATTACACCGCCCACAATGAAAGCAAGTATTACGGCCAGACTGACGCGTTTGAGTGTGCGTTTGGAAGAATTGAATCAATTATTAAGCAGTGAGACGATTACTGCAGATATGGATAATTTTCGTAAGCTTTCTCGCGAACATTCTGAGATCACCCCGATTGTTGATCTTTATCATGCTTATCAACAAAGTGAACAGGATATCCAGACTGCCAGAGAAATGTCGGCTGACCCAGAAATGCGTGAGTTTGCCGAGGCTGAAGTGCAAGAGGGGAAGGAAAAGTTGCTGCAGATTGAAGCCGATTTGCAGAAACAGTTGTTACCAAAAGACCCCAATGACGAACGGAATATTTTTCTAGAAATTCGGGCTGGAACTGGTGGCGATGAGTCAGCCTTATTTGCAGGCAATTTGTTTCGCATGTATTCACGTTTTGCCGAACGCAAACGCTGGCAGGTGGAAATTATTTCACAAAGCCCTTCCGATGTTGGAGGATATAAGGAAATTATCGCCAAGATAATTGGCCAGGGTGCTTATTCTAAGCTGAAATTTGAATCTGGTGCGCATCGGGTTCAGCGCGTTCCAGTTACTGAGACACAAGGGCGTGTACATACCTCAACCTGTACCGTTGCAGTGATTCCTGAAGCAGATGAGATTAGTGAAATAGAACTCAATCCAGTAGACTTACGTATTGATACGTTTCGTGCATCTGGAGCGGGTGGCCAGCATATTAATAAGACGGATTCGGCTGTGAGAGTGACACATTTACCAACAGGTATTGTGGTTGAATGCCAAGATGGCCGTTCTCAGCATAAAAATAAAGCACAAGCTTTGAGTGTATTGGCAGCACGTATTCACGATAAACAAATGCGTGCACATCAGGCTGAGCAAGCTGAAACCCGTAAATCACTGGTTGGTACTGGAGAGCGGTCTGAACGGATTCGTACTTATAATTTCCCGCAAGGACGTGTTACCGATCATCGGATTAATTTGACCTTGTATAAAATGGATCAAATTATGGATGGCGATATTAATGAGATCTGCTCAGCATTAATGGCTGAACATCAAGCGGAGCAGCTGGCTTCAATGGAAAATGAATAGCATTTGTACGCTTATAGTTTTATTTTGAAGTAGTATGCAAAAAACACTAGCTCAGGTGCTTGATTGGTCATTACGGGATATTGATCGAATTGATGCACATCTATTGTTGCAACATGTATTGGGGGTCGAGCAGGCTTACATACTGACACATATTGACCAGTTATTAACGCCCCAACAAGAGTCGTATTTTTCACAGTTAATCGCAAAGCGGGTTGAAGGTGTGCCCATTGCATATTTGATTGGTGAGCGTGAATTTTATAGTCTGACTTTTAGCGTGTCTGATGCGGTGCTGATTCCACGGCCAGAAACAGAGTTGTTAGTCGATCTAACTTTGGCCCGGATGCCGCAAGATAAACCTTGTCGTATCCTGGATCTGGGTTCTGGTTGTGGTGCGGTTGCCATTACGATTGCTAAATATCGTCCAGAATCACAAGTGATTGCGATTGATTATTCTGCAGCAGCAATCTCTGTTGCCCGGAGTAATGCGCGGAATTTAAACATCAATAATATTGAAATTAGGCGAGGAGATTGGTTTAAAGCACTCGCAGAAGAAAAATTTGATCTAGTCGTTTCTAATCCGCCTTATGTGGCTGAGCATGATCCACATTTGCAGCAAGGAGACCTGCGCTTTGAACCGCCTTTGGCATTGTCTGCAGGGGAAGATGGGTTAATGTGTATTCGTCATATTATTGCCAACGCGCCTAAGTATTTGGCAACCGATGGTTGGCTATTGTTTGAACATGGTTATAACCAAGCTGCCGCATGTAGAGATTTATTGGCAAAACACCGTTTTTGTGCGTTGTTTTCGGAAAAAGATTTAGCTGGCATAATACGTGTCAGTGGTGGTTGTTTGCATTCTAATTGAACCGTGTTTTGTACGAGCACATAGAATGAATTTATATAATTATTCAGTATATTACGATAATTGTTCTAATTATTCCTGGAATTTATCAGCACAAGGCACAAAATGTGATTTTACACGTGTAAATGATCATTTTGTAACGCAGAAATAGTGAATTCTAGGAATGAGTTGAATGGTTAGGAATTTATTTTGTCATAGGAAACCTATGATTTACTTTGGAGAACTAAGATGAGTATTGAGAATACAATTAAGGATCAAGTAACCGCACATCCTGTCGTGCTTTATATGAAAGGCACATTGCAGCAACCACAATGCGGTTTTTCTGCAAATGCTGCGCATATTCTTAGTGCATGTGGTGTTGAAAATGTATTTGCTGTAGATGTGTTGGCAGATGAGGAAATCCGGCAAGGTATTAAGGATTATTCTAATTGGCCAACTATCCCGCAATTATATGTGAACGGTGAATTTGTTGGCGGTTCGGATATTTTGACTGAAATGTATCAGAATGGCGAGCTACAAAAACTTCTGGCTTAATCAATTTTAACTGACCGCTGTTGCGATAACCCAATAACGAGCAAATTTACCGATGGCCATGAATAACATGGCCCATAGCCAATTGACTCTAAGCCATCCTGCCGCGACACAGAGTAAATCGCCAATTAACGGTGTCCATGATAATAATAAAATTGGGGCACCGTGACGGTGTGTCCATTCCAAACCACGTATGCTACCACCTGATTTTTTTAGTAGTGTTTTTTCATCCGGAATAAAACGACCAATCACGTAAGAACTCATACCGCCAAGTGTGTTTCCAATAGTGGCAAGTATCAGTGCTGACCAGTGTAATTCTGGGTAGGCGATTAGAACACCGGCTAAAACAGCCTCAGAACCGCCGGGTAGAAGTGTGGCTGCCAGAAAGCTACTGACAAAAAGTGTTAACAGGCTGGCTTGTTCATCCATTTTTATTAATTATCAAAAAAGCAAAAGCGCCATAGTTTAACCTGAATTTCGTGAATTGCTGTAATTTAAATAAATCTAACTGCAACGCGAAAAAATTAATCCTCGTTCTGATAGCGAAAAATTTTATTTGTGAAATGCGTTGACAAGGTGACAAACTTAGTTTGAGTTGATAGTCGAGCAAATTAAGGAGTAAGCTCTGAGCGTATCTAAGCAGTTTTTTGAGGATTGAACTGTAATGATCATATTACTATATATTCTAACCCTGTCTGAGATAATCCCACTAGATTGATGTTCGTTTCATTCAGTGACGTTTCTGCAGCCAGAATCCCAATTGAGGGGACGGTATGAATACCTAAGTCTAGTAACTCAACAAAGTGCGCTTCATCTGCTACAGAAGGTGCAAAGCCGACCACGTTTTCGTATAGTAAGTTGACAACTGCCGTGTGATTGCTCGAATCATCACCAAGTGCCGCATTAATGGCTTGTTGCATTAACGCTTCAAAATTAATGCCTTCGTCAAGCAGATCTAAACCAATGCCGACAAAGACTTTGTTTGATATTGACTCTTGACCGAATACGGCCCCTAGTGTTTTTGCTGTGATGCCCGTATTTCCGTCTAGATCGAGCGCTAATGCAAAATCGTTAAATTGGATACGCTCAATTCCCTGAAGGGTGTCTGTGCCGTCTAAGCCGCCATTCTTATGGGTGACCGCCCAGCTGCCATCTATATTTTGATTAATGTCATAATTAGCCAGATTTTCACGATAAATGGCCGTGTCTGTGTTCTCATTGCCGCTTAGTATGTCATCACCTTCAAATCCGGTTAATATATCTTTTCCAGCGCCACCTGCAATGTGTTCGGCTTGACTATGGTCGGCAAAGAAGGGCGTTTGGAAGCCTGTAAAGAAATTCATATAGGTTTTAGCCGTCGTTCCATTTCCATCGGTTGTGCTGAACACCGCGCCAGACACTAAAAAGCCTTTTAATCCAGCCTTGTCAGATGATGAGCTTCCTGCACCTAGTAAATGAGCCGCAGCCAGCATACCGGAGGCGGTGATTTGATTACCGTTAAGGGTTTGTCCCTCAAATTGATCAAGCCCAAGAAACTGTATTCTGCCCCATAAAATGTCGTGCCAATCTTGTATGATTATCTCTTGAACGCTGCCATTATTAAGATAATCTTGTTTGCTATTGACGCCATTTTTACCCGACCAATTACCAGTCCAATCATTTTTAAATAGATTGTTATCGCTTTGGTCTATACCATAGTATCCGAGGTCAAAAAGGGCGGCCTCGCCAAATTGATATTTGCCGATAAAGCCAAATTGATTTTCAATATCATAATTCTGTGCACCACCGGAAACACTGGATGACTCTTTGAATCCAAGCGCATCAAAATAATCCTGATATGTTTTAGTCATCCTGAAATCCTCAGTTGGATGGTGTTTAGAGTGCGATGTTGTTTCTTTTTGGCAAGGCGCAATGAGGAGTAATAACGAGTTATTGCAACGAATTGCAACACAGCAAAAATGAAACAATAGCGTGCTATAAGCATCATAGCGAGGATCACCCAAATGGTGTCTATCATATGAAAAGTATTTTTCGTAATTTCATAAGGTTGGTTGTTTTTGTAGCGATCAACTGAGGAATTTAGGATCATGATTACCTCTTTGAAATATTCATGTTTTTTCAGTCTACTCTAAAGGGTTCTTGGATAAAAGTTTCTTAAAGACATCTAATCTGTAAATTTACAACTTCTTGCTCAAACTAACCAGTAAAATCATCAAATCGTAATTATGATAACCACGATGTGGCTAAATTAAAATATTATCACTATGATTTTAAGGCGATGGGCTCACCTTGTTCGGTGCAGCTATATGCACGTAGTCCAAAAAAAGCGAAGCATGCGGCGCAAAATGTTATTAACGATGTTGAGCGCCTAGAGCGCATTTATTCGCGTTACCGGCATGATAGTTTTTTATCGGAAATTAATCGGGTTGCGGCGGTTGCTGGGCAAATTGCAGTGGATGATGAAACAGCCGGGTTGTTGGACTATGCGGCGACCTGCTATCAACAAAGTGATGGTTTATTTGATATTACATCCGGCATTTTACGCCAAGCTTGGGATTTTAAATCCGGCAATCTGCCGACCAAACAAGCCATTGAAACGCTATTGAAACGGGTTGGGTGGCAAAAGCTTGATTGGCAGCGTCCGATTTTGTCATTTAGTATGCCAGGGATGGAGATAGACTTTGGCGGCGTGGTGAAAGAATATGCGGTCGATCGTGCCGCTGCGTTATGTTGGGAGCAGGGGATTAAACATGGCATTATCAATCTGGGTGGGGATATTAAAGTTATCGGCCCGCATCCTGATGGGAGTCCTTGGAAAGTTTCGATACGCCACCCCAGAAAGCCAGGTGCAGTGTTACGAACACTGTTATTGGATAGCGGTGCATTGGCCAGCAGTGGTGATTATGAACGTTGCATCACGTTGGAGGGAGTACGCTACGGGCATGTACTAAATCCCAAAACAGGTTGGCCGGTCCGTTATATGGCGGCGGTCAGTGTGGTTGGGGATTTTTGTGTGGTGGCAGGCAGTGCTTCAACCATTGGTATGTTAAAAGCGCAGCAAGGGCCGCAATGGTTGCAAGAATTGGGTTTGCCGCATTTGTGGGTGAATGTGGACGGCGTATTGGGCGGGCCTTTGTTGGACTCATGATAAAATTTGGTTTGTGTTATTCAACTGTAGTTTCTCGAGCAAGATTTTCCGATAGGTGAAATTTCTCGAACAGCTGACTAGCAGAAGCTATTTGTAATTTGCTGCATATCTGCCCCTTATTTTATTCGATATTTCTTAGTTTTCTAAACATGCTGGCGCATGTTTGATTGTACTTTTCAACATGATCCTGTCCGACAAGATCTCTCAAAGTTTTTAGGTAGTCGTTAAAGCCATCTTGATTTCCCGCATCTATGTTCTGAGAAAGTTCTTTAAGGCTTAAATTTAGCATATGGCGTGCTTTTTCAGCGTACGGGTTGCTTGATTGTATATCCCAATATACTTCTGGATCAGCACTTAAGATTCTTGCCACAAGCGCGATCATAGACCGATGCGGAGGTGGCATCATGGACTCAGCAGCCGTCAAATCATATCCCATTTTCTTCAGAGACATACCAAAAGACAAAATTGCCGCGTGTGTAATGGTTTGAAACATAGCGGCATAACGATCATGTTCTTCTGCAGTCATATAAACCAAATGGCAATTCCAGCATTCAAACATGGCTAAAAATGAATTTGCAATTGGACCGCGGTTCACTTCTATAACAACGGTACTCTGCCCAGAAAAACCAAGTGATGGCGCAAACATTGGGTTAATGCTGATTATTTCACTTAATAGCTCAGATTCACTTATGATGCGCATCAGCGGCGTTTTGACGGATAGCGTATCCACCAACAGTGAGTTTGTCTTTTGTATCGCGACTAACTCTTTCCAAGCCAATAAAGTTATTGCCTCTGGTAACGCAATAATTATAAGATCCGCATTAGCTACGGCCGCCTTTGACTGGGTATTCAGGTTAGCCGCATCTGATTGGATAAATTGAATGTTTTCAGACTTATGTTCGCGGTTTCTCTTAAGATCAATCGCAATAACCTCATTGACCTGCGGCAAGAGCTTTTCACAAAAAAGCGAACCCATTGCGCCATTTCCGCCTAGTACAACAGCAATATCAATTGATGATTTTCCAGAACTCACAAACATGTCATATGACAGTATTATGTCTGCCCGTCAGATTCTGGCGCATCAATAATTGTATCTTCAACGCGGCAGGTTTCATGAATGATCTTTCCATACAATTCACGCATAAAATCTGGATCAATGTCATGACTAATGCCCAAATCAGCACAGCGATTTTTCACCTCGTCCACCCGATTACTTTGCATCATCGGTATTTTATTTTCTTTCTTATACCCTGCAACTTTCCGGCATATCTGAAAACGCTGGCCAAGTAATTCAATAATTTTTTCGTCAATTTCATTAATTTCTAGACGATATCCCTTCAATCCTTCCAATCCTTCCATTTCACACCTCATCACTTTATGGTTGTATTTTAGTTTGATTTTGGCCTATTCTTACAAAGTAACTTTAGGATACCTCTAAAAACCCATATTTGCGAGCATCCGCAAAGCGAATTGCTTATTTACCCCGTTTCGTCACAATACTACGTTAATTACAAAAAATGTCGTCTTACCGATCAGCTGTATGCCGCATCAATATTTTTTATTCGCGCCTTGTCTTGTTTAAAAATCCGAATTTCTAGAAGTGACTTTTAATCAGAATCCAGTGCCGACTTTGAAAGTGCAGCCACCATTGCTTTTGACTTGAGCACCATTTCTTCCAATTCTGCTTGTGGGTCAGACAAATCGATAATTGCTCCACCTACACCAACAGTCACATCATCTGGGGTGACAATAATAGTCCGAATAACAATACTTAAGTCAGCACTACTGTTAAGACCAAAGAAACCAATAGAGCCTGAATAGATGCCACGAGGTCCCGCCTCAAGATGATCGATGATTTCCATGCTTCTTTTTTTAGGGGCGCCAGTCATTGACCCGCCGGGAAAAGCCGCTTGGACACATTGAATGGCAGATGTTCCACGCTGAAGACGACCACGCACGGTACTTACTAATTGGTGGACTGTCGCATAACTCTCGATCGAGAAGATGTTTGTCACATATACGCTACCTGTATCGCTTACACTGCCAATGTCATTACGCAACACATCTACAATCATTAGGTTCTCTGAACGATCTTTCTCATTGGTTCTTAAGTCTTGATAAATTGCTTCATCATCTTCGGTTGTTTTGCCACGAGGACGAGTCCCTTTTATCGGCTTTGAATCAACCATTCCATCAGGACAAATTGTTAAGAACCTTTCTGGAGATGAACTTAGGACAGCTACTCCTGGAAAGTTTAAATAAGTAGCATAAGGTGCTGGGTTAATCTGCCTGAGCGCTCTGTAAGTATTTATCGGGTCAATTTTTACATGTTGCGTGATCATGTTGGTCAAGCAAATTTCGTATGATTCTCCCTTTTTTATTTCCTTCTTGCATTCGCGAATTAAATCTAAGTATTTTTCAGGGGAATGCCGGAAAGTTTGATTTACTGGTTTAGGGTTTTTTGCCTCTTTCCAATGGGGCATAGGTTCAATCTTCTGGAGATTGGTATACATTTCGTCCAACCATGAATTGGCTCTCTCCACGTTATCCTCATCGTCTAGGCAGACTAAGTAGGCAATATTTTCTTCATGATCAAAGGCTACCATCCTATCCGCAAAAATAAATCCAGCATCTGGTGTTGGTGAATGATGTGCCTCGTCAGCACCACAGTCAGCTTTTAATTCATAACCTAAATAGCCTGCGTATCCTAAATTGAAATCGAAAGGTAGGCCTTCAACAATGGTATGGCGCTCTTTTAATGTCCGATCCAGGTATGTAAATATGCTTTCATTATATTCTTTACGCTCGCCATGACCTTCAACCGTTACCAGCTTATTAGGAAGATCATAACTGATAAACTCTGCATAAGGCCCTGCAGTATTACCCATATACGAAAATCTTGAAAACCCTTTCTCTAATGCACTATCAAGCCAGAAATTTGGGTGTGATCCATTAAAGTAATTTAGAAAAACTTGTTCTGCATCAAGCTGAGAAAGAACGCGACGATAATAAACGTTGAAGTTTTTTCCGTTTATTTCGGCTCGGCCTGTATGAGTATTCTTAATGTTATTTTTAGGGTTGGTTGTCGAGAGTGCTTCGGGTATCTTTTTTCTCTTTGGACTATTTGTATCGGTACAACGTCTGCTAGGCGGATGTTTTATTAGATGTGCTGTGGTTAATGACCTGAAATTTTCAAAAATTTCAAAACCAAATTTTGAGCCAATCGATTCGGGGTGAAATTGAACACCCCAAATTGGCTTATCTTTATGTTTTACCCCCATGATTATGCCGTCTTCTGTCCATGCGATTTTTTTTAGTTCATCAGAGAGCTCAGAAACATAGAGTGAGTGATAACGAATAGCCGTGAATGGCGAAGGAATCCCATCAAAGATATCTTCACCGGTATGAATAATGCTGCTAGGTCTGCCATGTATGACCTCATCTGCATAGTCAACCTTTCCTCCAAACAAATGACTCAAGCCTTGGTGGCCAAGACACACGCCCAGAATAGGGGCGCTACTTTTAAGTATGACCTCAGTACAGACACCAAAATCACGTTTGTTTTCAGGGCGGCCAGGACCGGGAGAAATAACAATATTATCGTATTCTAAAGCTTGTATTTCTGACCAGCTAACCTCGTCATTCTTTACAACAATAGGCGCTATACGATTTACTTCTGCAATAAGTTGATAGAGATTAAAGGTAAATGAATCGTAATTATCGATTAGCAGTGTTCTCATAGATTATCATCTCAAATAAATTGTCTGTATCAAGTACGAAGTAATAATTAATTAATTAAATATGTATGGCAAAGTATATCAGCAAAGAAGTAATGGCTAAATTTAGTATACATGCGGTAATACGCCTCTTATCCTCCGTTTTAGCCATTCTGAAACTATGATTATTTTTTGTACTTTGTATGTGAGAAAACTCACATACAAAGTACGAGTGATTATGTATTTTACCGCAAATGTCATTCTGGTCGATTTAGCTAATACTTCGTCGGTTTGACAGATATAGATATAGTGATTCAAGATGTTTTGTTACAAGACGCAGTATGTAGATAATGGTTTTTTCCTTGGCAAATTCTTCAATATGATGGCGGGATATCCTAATTAAACGGTAACTATTCAGCTCACCCCTAGAATTCACCATTTCTGCGTTACAAAATGATCATTTACACTTGTAAACTCACATTTTGGGCCTTGAACTGATGAATTCTAGAGGCAATCTGAACAGTTACCACAATGTGCTGAATAGTTACATTTAACGCAATTAATTTCTGATTGCTGTAAGTTTGTCGCATCTTTGAAAGTGAAATAGGGTGGTTGCTTTGTATTTTTTTCCGACCCAGCAGAAATGACTGTTTGGATTTTTTTATTATACTGTTAGCAACCGCTTATAATAGGAACTGCGAAGACTTAATGCCCGATTAATGACACCAAATTTATTCAAAGGCAATTTTTATCTGCCGTAATACTTTTGAACTAATTGTGTTTTGAATTGATGCATCATGCTAATTAATGAGTCTATTTCATCCGGTGATAATGGGAAGCGACGCCGATTTTGATAAACTAATGTTTAACATACGCTTAACTTGCGTTACAAACTATTTGTCCACACAGGTTACATTAGATGCGATGATAGACAGAAAATGATTAACTAAACTAACTTAATTGTTGGTCGAACCTAAATTATTAAAATTGATATAGATTGAGATCATAGACATACTTTCTGAAGAGTTAATCTGGATATTCCATTAGCAAACTTTTCATGAGAGATTTGAATTTAAGATAGATTACAAACAATATAATGCAGAGTAAATACTAAGAAATGTCCGAGCCACTACATATACTTTTTGAAAAGTGCGTCGAGCAGACACCCGATGCAAATGCGTTGATACATGAAGATACGACACTCAGCTACCATGAGCTAAACCAACAAGCCACTCAGCTAGCTTTTCATCTCTCAAAGCAAGGCGTCAAACCAGGTTCATTTGTCCATATCTATGTGCCACGTAGCCCTAACTTAATTGTTGCGTTACTGGCTATATTGAAGTGTGGAGCGGCGTATGTCCCCATAGAAACAAGTTATCCTGAAAAATTACTTTCTTATCTTTTTAGCGATTTAAAGTCGATTTGTATCATTACTCAGACAGAGCTAACCTCTTCACTATCGAATATTGATATACCACTGGTACTGATCGATCAACTGGATTTAAAAACATCTAACACTTTTTCGTCTCATATATCAAACATGCATGATACGTGCATGGTGCTATATACCTCCGGTTCAACTGGTCACCCTAAAGGGGTCATGCTGAATCACTATGGTGTGGTTACTCATTTATTGTGGGAGCGAGAGTATTCACAGTTCACAAAAAATGACGTTGTTTTGCAACATGCTTCAGCATCTTTTGACTTTGCGCATTGGGAAATATTTACGGCTTTATTAAATGGCGCTTGTCTAGTACTCACTCGTCAAGAGTTTCCTTATGAGAGTGAGTATCTGGTTCAGTTGATTCAAAAACATAATATTACAATTATGGGTAGCTGCCCTTCATTACTTTCGCTATTGATTGAAGATTCTGATTTTACCAAGTGCACTTCATTAAAGCATGTACAGTCCGGCGGTGAAGTATTGACACCAAAATTTCAGAGTCGCTTCTATGAAAAATCTAAAGCGGATCTAGTCAATGGTTATGGCCCGACTGAAACGACATTTTCCGTTTTACAATGGCGTTGCCAACGCGAACAAAATGATGGGAAAGTTCCTATTGGGTACCCAACAGAGAACATGAGCATTTATCTTCTTGATGAAGACAATAATCAGGTATCTAAAGGTGAAGAAGGTGAGATATTTATTGCCGGTAACGGTGTCGCAAATGGTTACTATAATCGTGCCACACTTAATGAAGCGCGTTTTCCAGATGATCCGTTCTATACTGCTTCTAAAAGGAAAATGTATCGAACTGGTGATGTTGCGAGACAGCGCCCTGACGGTGCCTTTGAATATATTGGCCGCAAAGATAATCAAGTTAAAATAAGAGGTCTACGAATTGAACTTGGAGAGATTGAACATGTTCTTAACGCGCATCCAGATATTAAAGAGTGTGTGGTAACTGTTCAGAAGAATGAAACGGGTAATCAAAAATTAGTTGCATGGTTTGTTGCAAAGACATTGGCACCTGATGAAAATAGTCTTAGAAAATTTATGTTCAGCTCGTTACCAGCATACATGGTTCCATCATTATTTTTTGCGACAGATAAGTTTACACTGACACCGAATGGAAAAATAGACCGCAAGGCTTTAATTGTTAAACAAAAAAAGCAATTATCTGTTTCAAATCCTACGCCTGCAGAAATATTAATTAGTAAGCTATGGTGCGATATTTTGGGAACGAATACTCAAGATATAGATGCCAATTTTTTTGATTGTGGCGGTGATTCACTCGCCTGTTTAGATCTTTCAGTTAGGATTGAAAAATTAACAGGCCTGAAATTTCCATTATCATTGCTATATGAAGTTAATACGATTCGTAAACAGGCTGAGCGACTAGATAACAATGATACAGATGAATACATTAGTGTTTTAAATATTTCTACTGACAATATAAAAAAGGGCGTTACTCTTGTTTTAGTTTCCTCTGTTGCTGGAAATTTGGCAGAAGTTGCTGAACTAAAAGACTGTCTGTCGGGGTATGAAATTCTGGGTCTTAGCTCTCCAGCTATTGATGATTCAGATAACATTATAAAAGATATTGCTAAGCTTCAATGTGAAGCAATACTTGCGCATAAAACTGAAGGCAGCATTGTGTTAGTTGGGTTTAGTTTAGGAGGGTTGATTGCACATGAATTGAGTCGGCAATTAAAGGCCAGGCACGCCGACATTTCAAACCTTATTTTAATCGATACGAGCACACCTGAGATGATGATGAAGAGGTTGCAATTTAAGAAAACAAAAATAACGCTTTTTCAGCGACTCCGTAATGTTTATGGAAATATAAGTACAAGGAGTTTTAAAGATAAATTAAATTATCTTAGAGCAAGTTTTATGAGGCGTAAGCGAATTAAAACGCAATTAAAGGATTATCCCGAAGAAATTGCGCAATTAATGCGTAGCAAGAAAGCTCGTCTAAGAAGACTAAATGTTGAAGCGATAAACCAATATAAACTAGAGAGTTACGATGGCGATATGACCGTTATAATAGGCCGAGATCAGGCTTCTTTTTCGGGTCATAATACATCTCTGGGCTGGAAAGAATACGTAAAAGGGAAATTGGTGTTGAAAACAGTTTCAGGCGCGCATTATTCTTTGTTAAAAAAACCCTATGTTGAAAAAGTAGCGTCTATTATTAGGGAACATTTAGATAGCGCATCTACCGATCAGAGAAAATAATACGTCAATCATACCGTTTCTCGAATTTAATCTTCATTTTGTAAAGCTAATGGGGATTTTCCCTTATAGTCCCCCTGAGTCCCCCTGGAATTTGATACGCTAAACGAGTACTCTGTCTATTTGATGTTAACGGAGTGCTAGCGGTCAGCTTTCGGTACAATCTTGAGAATTTTTCCATCTTGTTCTTCATCGGTCAGTAAATAAATCGCACCATCCGGTCCTTGTTCGACATCCCGAAAACGAAGTGTATTGCTCAGTAATTGTTCCTCACCAGCGATCTTGTTTCCATCCACAACTAGCCTTGCTATATGTCTACCTGCTAAAGCACCGACAAATATATTGCCACGCCAGCCGGGAAAAAGGCTGCCGTTATAAAAAATCATACCGGAAGGCGCAATAGAGGGTGTCCAATAATAAATTGGCTCTTCAAATCCTTGTTCGGCATGTTCATCTTTAATTGGCGCCATAGAGTAATGCACGCCATAGCTAGCTTTTGGCCAACCGTAGTTCTTTCCGGGTTTGGGAATATTAATTTCATCACCACCGCGTGGGCCATGTTCATGCAACCATAATTCACCGGTTTTGGGATTGATCGCGGCACCTTGAATATGTCGATGACCATAAGACCAAATTTCCGGTTTAGCGTTTTTGTTTGTCACAAATGGGTTGTCGTCGGGGATCGAGCCGTCAGGGCGGATGCGAATAAGTTTACCCAAATGATTACTGAGATTCTGTGCTTCTTCAATGTGTTTGGCGCGATCGCCCAAAGTAATAAAGAGATTGCCGTCCGGTGCGAAAACTAGACGTGAACCGAAATGTTGTGCGCCAACGGTTTTTGGGTGCTGCCGGAAAATCACTTGCAGGTCATTCAGTGCGCCATCAACGAGCTTGGCGCGAGCAACTGCGGTGCCGGCTTTGGCACCTTCTGGTTCCGCATAAGCGATGTACACAAGCTTGTTGTTAGAAAAGTCCGGGTCTAGTTCAACATCCAGCAGACCGCCTTGCTGCATGGCAAACACTTTTGGCACACCACTCAGTGGTTCCGATATTTGACCGCTCGGTGACACAATGCGCAAATGACCCACACGTTCCGTAACTAACATATTTCCATCCGGCATAAAAGAAATGCCCCATGGTGAGTCTAATCCTCTGGCGACTAAATGGACTTCTGATTCGGCTTGAATACGTTGCGCTTGTGCTGAAGTGGATTGAAAAATTACAGCAATCAAGCAGCTAATAACAAAAGAAATGAAAGCTGGGGTTTTACGAGTCATATGATGTCTCCGAGCAACGATGCGAATAATCCAAAAAAGTCACTTCAACACAGTATTGTGGCTTTAGATTTAATACAAAACTATGTGGCGTTATTGTAATCACCTTCAAGGTGAACAAGGCATTTAATTTTCACATCTATTATTCAGTCATTTGTAAGCAGTTTTAGCGGTCAACTGATTTTTCTAGGATACTAGGATAATAATGCCTGTGAATGTACCATTGTTCCTCAAAAGCCTCAATGTTTTGATCTTAACGGCACCCTTAAAACGGCACAATGCAAGTATTCAATCCACCAAAAACATTGACTGGCGCATTAAAGTAGCGGCCAAATAAGGCTTATTGGGAAAAGCGACCTGTGTAAGTGTTGTTTTTCCAGATTGACGCGGTCCCGTCACAACTAAAGCCGGATAAGACTCTGATAGTGCAGTTAAAATCTTTTCGGCGGTACGGGGAATTCATTTCATGAATCTATAATAAGACAATTATTACAGATTGTAAATTGTATTGACAAATTGCAATTTTAAGTTAAAACGGCACAATGCGAATACTTAACCCACCAAAAACATTGACCGGCGCACCCGGTTCAAAGTAGCGGCCAAAGGCGGCATTGATGCGCGTATTAGCATTGTATCGTTCGTTAAATAGGTTGTTAACACCGACAAACAGTGAGCCGGTAATCCAGTTGTATTTCTTCTCCCAGCCGAGCAATATTTGTCCCAAATTATAGGCACCATTGCTGGTGGTATTGGTATCATTGACATAAAATCGGCCGACCCGTTGTACATGAAATTGGCTGAATAAACCCGTCGAGTGTGCGTAACGGAGTAAGCCTTCCCAACGATGTGTCGGTACGCCGGGGAAAGTATTACCGCTCAAATTGACATCGTTGGCGATAAATTTCTGAAATTCAAAATTGGAATAGGTGTAACTGACTTCTCCACGTAAGCCTTTCCACTCCGGTGTGGCCAGGCGTGTTTCCACCCCGACGCGGCGTGATTTTCCGGTATTGCGAAAAAAAGCGCGTCCGGGTGAGGAGGATAGTTCAAATGGAGTGATTTCGTTCCAGGATTGAATATAAAATACTGCTGTCTCATATTGAAATCCGGCTTTATTACCACGCAAACCCAGTTCATTACTCAAAGAAGTCTGTGGATCAAGGCCGGGGTTGAACCCGCCGCTACCGGATGGGTTGTTTAACAATTCTGTCGTAGTTGGTGCTTCAAAGATTGAAGCAACATTGGCATAAAGCTGCTGCTGGTCATTCAAGTGATAGACCAAGCCGAAGGTACCACTGGCTTGGGACAATGTCCGGGCGCCGGTTTGATTACCGTCTGTCCTGAACGTGTCCTTGACATGATAACGCATCCAATCCCAACGACCACCGGAGACCAGGTCTAGCTTCTCATGCACACGCCATTCATTACGAAAGAACGGCCCGACACTTTGCACTTGCTCGACTTGGTTCAAAGTCAATGTTCCCCGGATACCGGAGTCGTTATTAAACCGCTGGCGGTCATCATTTTGTATGCCGTAGTCGACCCCCATCAGAAAGCGGTTTGGGCGGTTAAAAAAGGTGCCATCATGCACAAATTGCAGCGCCAAACCGCCCACCCAGCGATCAAACTGCACTTGTCCGCCGCCCACAAAGGGTAAACGGTTGCTAAAATCCCGGTGCAGCATATGCGCGGTAATAGAAAACTCCTGATTGGCGTTCGGTCTTTTACGATAGCGCAGTGCCATTTGTTGCTGGCTGACTTCTTCCCCGGCGTTAAATTGCACATTGCGCGAGGCCGCTTGGCGCGGGTTGGTGCGTACTTGGTCGGCGGTCAACCCA
>JAJFJJ010000093.1 GCA_021774195.1 Nitrosomonas sp.
GTGATCGCGTAGGCGGCATTGTTCAGGCAGCAGATGCCCATCGAGAAATCCATCCGGCAGCACGAGAATCCGGTTTGTTACCACTATTGCGCGCTATGGTTCAGTTACAACCCACCTCACCGGGGAATCTACATATTGGCCGCATGGATCATTCGCTCGCTCGCTTATCACGTATCACCCGTCCCGGAAGTCTTGTCGTAATATTTAGTGATTTCCGGGAGTTTGGCGACGAGGCAGATAAGCACCTCGGCACTATCGCACAACATAATGACGTCATTTGCGCCTTTCTTTACGATCCACTGGAAGCATCAGCCCCACCCGCTGGACGCTATCAACTGGGCGTCAATCAGCAACGACTGTCTCTCGACACCGGTGATACCGCCATTAACAAACAATGGCAAATGCAATTTCAAACCCATCGCGACCTTATAAATGATTTGTGCCGCCGCCATGCAATTCATTTCATGGCCATCGCCACCACAGATGAACTGGTTCCTGCCTTGCGTACCGGGCTAACACGACGAGGCGCAAAATGACCGACCCACTAGCAGCATTGCGCCCTTTACATGCCCCAGCACCGATTGGCTGGTGGCCGCCTGCACCGGGCTGGTGGCTGGTATTGTTTATCACGATCATTCTAATTATCTTCATTTATCGATTCTGGCGACGTAGATCGCCACAGCGTGCCGCATTACGTGAATTAAAATTACTTGAGAAAAATACAGATACGATTGATTATCCGGTTGCTACTTTGAACCAGCTACTTAAACGCTACGCGCTGGTTTGCTGGCCAGCCAAAACCGTTGCCTCACTCTCAGGCAAAGCTTGGCTAGATTTTTTGGATGCTAATGGCGGTAACGGTCAATTTTCTAATGGGCCAGGCCACATTTTATTAACCGATCCGTATCAAAATAAATCTGAATATTTGAATGAGCTAACCCAGTTGGCGCGTCGTTGGATTAAATCTAATCACCCAGGGAAGAAACACTGATGTTCGAATTTGCGTGGCCCTGGATTTTTTTGTTACTACCAATACCTTGGCTATTCTGGCGTTTTCTTCCGCCAGCCACAACTAGCAAGCAAGGCATTTTATTTGCACCTTTCATCAATACCGATCAGCAGCAACACACCTCCAGGATGCATCGTCCCCGGCTTCGTACGGTTCGTTTTTGGGGCATTTTGCTGTGTTGGCTTTTTTTGATTACTGCGACTGCAAGGCCGCAATGGTTGGGAGAAGAAACCGAGTTACCAGAAACGGGTCGCAATTTACTACTAGCGGTTGATGTATCTGGCAGCATGGAAATCGCCGACATGGGGGATGGAAACACCAATCGCTTGGAAGTCGTCAAGAAAGTTGCCGGTGATTTTATTCAACGCCGTATCGGTGATCGCATCGGCTTAATTCTCTTTGGTAGTGAGGCCTATTTACAAGCTCCTTTAACCTTTGACCACGATACGGTGGCCAGTTTACTGAACGACACGGTGATTGGTATTGCGGGCCGTGAGACCGCTATTGGTGATGCCATTGGCATGGCGCTCAAACGATTACAACAAGCCAGCGGTGAAACCGTCCTGATTTTGTTAACCGACGGCGCAAATAATGCCGGTCATGTGCAACCACACAAAGCCGCTGAGTTAGCAGCCCAACAAGGCCTCAAGATTTACACCATTGGCGTGGGTGGCGAACCAAGACAAGTCAGCAGTTTCTTTGGTATGCGCATGATCGACCCGGCTTCTGATTTGGATGAGGAAACACTCCGAATGATTGCTGATTCAACTGGCGGACAGTATTTCCGCGCTACGGATCGTGACACTTTGAAAGAAATTTATCAGCAACTGGATCAATTAGAACCAACAATGAAAGGCAATCGTGTAGTACGGCCAACGACTGAACTCTTTGTCTGGCCGCTAGGTCTTGGACTGTCATTCAGTTTCTTACTTGCGATTGGTTGGTGGAGGGCAGCATGAGCGAGTTTCATTTGTTACGGCCATTATGGCTTTTGGCCTTGATTCCAGCAGTTTGGTTGTTGATTAAGTTATGGCGCAAGCAATCCACCGGCACTGCTTGGCATAATGTCTTTGACAATCAATTGCTAGCACCTTTGTGGTTAGAGTCGCCTGGAAAATCATCACGCTTACCCTTATCGATATTGGCAATTGGCTGGCTGCTAGCCATTATTGTGCTAGCCGGGCCGGTATGGGAGCGCCAACCTGAGCAAGTCTGGCGCGCACAAATGTCGCGAGTTGTGATCCTTGATCTATCTCCAACCATGAATGCCAACGATTTATCGCCATCCCGTCTGGAACGCGCACGCTTTAAAATACAAGATATTTTGGCGCGTTCAACAGAGGGCCGCACCGGATTAGTGGTATTTTCCGGTGAAGCGCATGTGGTCACCCCGTTAACGGAAGACAATGAAACCATTAAGAACTTAATCACCGCATTAAGTCCTGAGATTATGCCAGAACAAGGTGATGCGGCCACACCCGCATTGCAAATGGCCGGAGAACTATTAAATCTAACAGGAATCCATCAAGGTGAAATACTACTGATATCCGATGGCTTAGCAGACCCAGCGACTGCATTGGCACAAGCACGCAAACTACGGGACCAAGGATACCGGCTCTCAATCCTCGGCGTCGGCACCGAACAAGGTGGCACCCTATTTCATGACGGTGTGGCAGAGTTCGTGCGCTTTAACCCTGCACCATTAGAGGAACTGGCACGAGCCGGTGGCGGCTATTTCAGCATGATGACAGCAGACGAGCAGGATTTAGATCGTCTGTTGCCGGACATCATGCCAACCAGTGACTTTGATAAAGTGGAAAGTAGTGGCGTAGAGCGCTGGGTTGAATACGCAGTTTGGTTGTTGCCGGGCCTACTATTACTGGCCGCACTCACTTTCCGTCGCGGTTGGTTGTTAGGGTTTTTATTTTTATTTACCACGCCACCCCCTGCCTATGCTTTTAGTTGGCAAGACTTATGGCTGCGATCAGACCAACAAGCACAAAATAGTTTACAACAAGGCGACCCAGAATCTGCCGCGCAGCAATTTCGTGATGCCAATTGGCGCGGTATGGCACTTTATGAAACCGGCGACTATCAGGCGGCAGCGCAGGCTTTTGCGGAATCTAGCGAGCTTGAAGCCAAATACAACCAAGGTAATGCTTTAGCACGCGCCGGTGAACTACAACAAGCTATTGATGCGTATCGCGAAGTTTTACAGCAAGACCCCACACATCAAGACGCTCAGACCAACTTAGATTTGCTGGAAGAATTGATACAACAACAGCAGTCACAGGAGGAAGATGCTGATCAACAAGATGGTGATGAAAATGGTGATGATGAAACTAAGCCATCTGACGACCAAACTTCAAAAGAAAATGAAGATCAGTCAGACGATTCGCAACAGCAAGATGAAAACACGCAGCCTGATGATGAGAACACCAATTCAGAACAAACTGATCAGCAATCTGAAGAATCATTAGATCCACTACAAACTGACACAGACGAACAAGAACAAAACGAGCAACCTGATCAGGACCAACTGCAAGACACACTTGCACCCGATGTAACAGAAGACGACAATGACCTGCCCAGTGAGGAAGATATCGCACTGGAACAATGGTTAAGGCAAATCCCTGAGGACCCGTCTGGCTTGCTTCGCCGTAAATTTATGCTCGAACATATACAACGTAAACAATCACGATAATGAAAAAGTATTTTGTTTTAATCTTCATCACCGCATTACTATGCTTTGTCACACTGCAAACCCATGCCGCACTGACTGCCCATTTGGATCGCAGTCAAATCACTGAAGGTGAAACCGTTCAACTCATTATTGAAGCAACTGGGCGGGTGTCGGTTATGCCTAATACAGATGCATTAGAAAAAGATTTCGAAATCATGGGAATGATCAGCGGCAGCCGTGTCAACATCATCAATGGCAAAATCGATTCACGCACCACTTGGACAATTTCATTATCACCCAAACACAATGGCGAATTAACGATTCCGCCGCTCACCATCAAAGACGAGCAAACACCCACATTGACCTTACATGTGAATGAACTATCTACTGGATCTGGATCTGGACCCGACGCAGAGTTGCCTGTGTTTATTGAAACTGAAGTCGACAAAACCGACCCGTATGTACAAGGCATGGTGCGCTACACGATGCGTGTTTTTCTTGCGGTGAATTTATCCCAAGGCAGTTTGAGTGAACCAGAATTGGAAAATGCATTAGTACACCGCCTAGGAGAAGACCGTGAATATCAAGCGATGCATGAAGGTAAACCTTACCATGTGATTGAGCGTGAATTTATTATTTTCCCTCAAACCAGCGGCGATCTGCTGATTCCTGCACCAGTGCTCGATGCTCAAATTCCAGAAAACATTTCTCGGCGTGATCCGTTCTTTGATCGTTTATTCAACAATAACCGCCCTATCCGGCTTCGCGGCGATGCCGTCATGCTCAATGTGCAACCACGTCCGGATCAAAGTCAATCCCCCTATTGGTTGCCGGCAGAATCGGTTCAGTTACTTGAAGAATGGCAACCAGAAACCAAACAAATTGCCGTTGGTGATCCCCTTACCAGACACATCACAATTCAAGCAATGGGGGTTACCGGTGAACAATTGCCAGAGCTACAGTTTGCCGATATTGATGGGTTGAAATTGTATCCAGATCGATCACAATCCAACACACAACATTTGCCACAGAACATCCAGGGGGAGAAAACACTACGTCTAGCCTACATGCCCACACAACCCGGGAAATATACCCTGCCTGAATTCAACTTACATTGGTGGGACATCCAAACCAATCAAGAACAAATAGCGATATTACCCGAACGTACGATTGAAGTCATCCCAGCCACCGGTCAATCACAAAGTATGTCAACACAAACGCCCGAGACAAAGCAACTACAATCAGCCGAAAGCACGCATTTACCTACACCTCAACATCCCATCCCGGAAAACACGACAACTTCAATATTAAATCACTCCGGCTGGTTTTGGGCGAGTCTATTGTTTGCATCACTGTGGTTTATCACACTAGTGTTATGGTGGCGTAAACGACATACCGTTATTCAAAATACCAGAACAAATATAACACCAAGAATTGAAGTAAAAAGTAGCAACAAGATCAGAAAACTTTTTCTTTCGGCTTGCAAAACAAACGATGCTAAAAAGGCACGGCAATACCTACTCCAATGGGCAGCGCTCCATTGGCCAGAGTCACCGCCAAAAGGTCTTAAAACATTAGCGATACGTTTAAATAACCCGACTGTGAATGATGAACTAACCGCGCTAGATCGCTGGTTGTATCAAGATAATAATGCGCGTTGGGATGGTCGCAAACTAGCGAATCTACTCTCTGAATTTCCTCAGAAAAGTAATACGACTGTCAATAAAAATGACTTGCCCGATCTATATAGCGCTTGATCAAAAACCCTAATTCGAGTTGAGGGCACCTCTAAAAATCCATATTTGCGAGCATCCGCAAAGCGAATTGCCTGCTTATCCCGTTTCGTCACAATACTGCGTTACTCACAAAAAATATCTCCTTACATATCAGCTATATGCTGCGTCAATATTTTTTGTTCTAGCCTTGTCTTGTTTAGAAATCCGAATTTTTAGAGGCGCCCTGAAGTAAAAATTCTGGGGACAAAAAGAGTCAAGAAAAGATCGGCACACTCCGAACGGAGATGTAGGAGAACAGGGACGGCACTCCAATCTAGCAAACTAGAATCCTAGCTGCCGCCCCTTCGATGCTAACCACCTGATATTAGCAAGTGATTGTTTAGTTACAAGTTAACCTAACAGTACTTATTTCCGCTGGTAGGATTGCCAGCACATGCAGCGTTCAATAAAGGCACGATATTACCACTCGTAAATGGGCTTGCGCCTTGTAGCTTAACGGCTGTATTAGTATATCCCCAACTGGTCACACCAACTATGACGTTATTCGCTGAATATGAACCAACTGATGTACCGCTTAATGTGGCTGTTCTTCCTAAGTTAAGCAGCAATGGACCACCACTGGAACCGCCAGTCATTCTACTAGCGTAGAGTGTGTTGTTAGAAAAAAGCGGGTAAGTGTAGCCAAGTGAGTCGTTGCGTTGCATTTTCAACCCGCTATCATGTGACTGAGGGTAACCTAATTGCGTAAGCTGAGCGTTTTTTGTGTGGCTGCTGAAGGGCACATTAACAAAACCCCAACCACCATAACCATAACCATACCAGCCAATTCTATTGCCTAACCACCAAGGGTTTCCATTATTAAGATATTTTGGTTTCAACCTAATTACCGCAACATCATTTTGGCAGATAACACCAGACTGGTAGCAGCTATCGGTGCCATTATAATAAGAGCTCATGACCCACCAACCAGCCGCTTGCCATGTACCCTGCACAACCTGGGCATTGAATTTTGCGGGATGAAATTCAAAGCTGTTATAAAACTGGCTTTGACCAAAAGCGGCCACACAATGCGCTGCCGTGACAAGAACGCCAGGTTTAATTAAAGAAGCGGAACAAACATAAGTAAAGCCGTTAGGTTTCTTAAAGTAAAGCTTACCGGTCTGCCGATATGGAAGCTTTTTCGACTGCCAAAGATTAAAATGCGCATCAACGCGAGTGGTTGAATAAGGGTGTAAACTCGTGCCATACTCATTCGATGTAAAATCATCATCCGATGAAATGCCATTTAATAATGGCAACGTATGCTCAGGTAAAGTTTCTATATCAACACGACCTTTTCCCGAATTACCCGGCTCAAATCCTGCAGGACCATCATATACTGGCGCTTGTTGAGCACCACTGTCAAGTGGTGCATCACCGTCAAAACTCGGCATTGGAATCGCCTGAGCGTTTGCATAATCAAGGTTCAATTCACCAGCGTCTGGCGGCGCAGTCTTCCCAGTGATCTCTGCATTTGCAACAGACACCAAAAAAGTGGCACCTATAATCAGACTAATCCCGGCACCAATGTGCCGAATTGATTTTCCTTTTATCATATTGAATCTCCTTTTAGATTTTATAACAACTGAGTTGTTCCCGAGAAACCCCTGATTATTCAACCATTCAGAATGCAATCGCTCAAAAAACAACTGGAAACAAGTTAGTTTATTTCTCCTCCACTAACTTCTTGCAAATAAGGCGGCCTGACTTAACCATAATTGGTAAATTGAAGCAGTTCGTTACCAGATCGAAGAATCAAAGCAAGTCATATTCCGTCACCTTAGAAATTTGTGTCACGCACACTACGATTAGGATTAAAACAGAATTCAATGTACTTCTTTGTGACAAAAATCACGTAAGACATGAAACTTATTGCGCTGTCGTCTTACCACATACCTTTTAATCCTTAATGACAAATAGCAATGCAAAAAGCCCTCTTTTCTTTGCACTCACAATTCAGTGTACCCGCTAGAAAGTCCTCACACAAGACTTGAGAATCAAATAAACAAAGAAAAGTTAAACTGTCCTGGTTTCTCGTATAAAGTGTAAGAAGAATGTCCTGACTTATACATAGAGAACAAGAAAACTGTCCCGGTTTTTACCTCAGCACCTTTTTACAACAAGACAAGACACACACCCAAAATAAGCACTCCGTCTAGGAGGCTGTCCGATAATAGGGATCGTAGCGAGGAGAAGCCATTTTGAGGCAGATTTTTTGATCATTTGAGGCGAATAGTTGTTCTATTTAACGAAAATGGCTGGAAAATATGACCAGAATAGCTTTTCCGTAGTAGATCATTCTATTCTCGGACAGCCTCCTAGGGCACTTTTACTTGATATTTACCGATACAATTTGCTTTTCAGCACTACTGGCACTCACAAACCATCAGGATGACAATCGATATGTAGTCTTGGCTTTCCTTATCGCCCTATGGCGGCTTGCATAAACAGTATTTATAGTTTATATAATCTCCATAAAAAATTTATGGGCTTTACAAGTAAAACGGAAACATTTCGTTGTTGCGTTTTTATGAATACATAGGAGTAATTGATGAATGAGTATATCGCTGAACTTTCCAATTTATTTTCCTTCGATGCATTGGCAGGAAGAAGTTGGTTAGATCTAACGTTAATTTTAGCGCCGTCTGTGATTTTGATTCTGGCGCTATTAGGTTATCGTTTTTTCTTAAATAGTAAAAAATGGAAAATCACCATTTATGCCACTTGTTTAACACTCACGTTAGCTTTCCTGCCTTATGAGTTACTGCGTCAATCGACGGAAATGTCCAGAGCAGATGCTAATATTAATGAAATACAAGATGGCTTGCAGGAATTACTTAATACGGCCAATCTAACACACTTGAACGATATCGCTAATCAAGATGTTGCTGCAGAAACCTTAGATGAGTTAATTCATGGCTTGGATCAAGAAAAGAAAAAAGATCTCATCCTCATCTCTTGGTTAATGGCTGAAAATGAAAAATTATCACTGACTCAAATTGACAATAAACAACAATCATTGGCCAACGAAATCAAATCAAGTTTGAGTGACACCAAAACCGAGATTATTGACTCTAGAACACCGGTAGAAGACATCTCAGAAGATATTGTGAAACACCTTGATGAAGAAATTAACCATCTGATAGAAAGCAAAATGCAAGCATTCAAACAGGAAATTGATGGTTCTTTGGATACCTTCCAACAGGGCATCAATTCATTTGTTCAAACTGAACTAAATGATTATGAGGAAAAACTAGCCGACATTACAGCGCAAAATATTGAGGCCCTAAAAAACTATTCTGACAGTGCTAAACAAGCCTTTACCCAACAAGCGAGCAAAACCAATAAGGAGTCTTTGCAACGACTTAATGATACCCAGCAAAGTATTGATGGGATTGGTGTTGCAATTGGAAAAATTAACCTGGAAGATGTCATTCAACACGTGCAAAATTTGGCCGCCTCTGTCGAGCATTCTCAGAAAAAGAATGACGTTATGTTTGAATATAACGAATGCCTAAGGTCAACCGGGTTATTTGATTTATCGGGTCAAGAAGAACAGTGCAAAGAAACATTAAATCAAGCAATGGAAAACCTATAAACCCCCAAAAACCGAATGAGTCCAAGTCAAATGAAATTGTTCATATAACTTTGCGGTAACTGTTCAGATTGCCCCTAGAATTCATCAGTTTCATCAGTTCAAGGCACAAAATGTGAGTTTACACGTGTAAATGATCATTTTGTAACACAGAAATGGTGAATTATAGGGGTGAGCTGAATAGTTACTTATTCATTTGACTTGGAATGAACTACCTTTTTTATTTTCTCACTAGAACTAAATTCATCCAATGGATGCGGCCAAAACCGTTGCATCGCCAGGAATGTAAATGACGCCGACCAAGTAATCATCGCTAACCCAGCCAAACCTTCCGCTGCACTCAGCATGCGTACACCGCCAAACGGCAATAAATCACCAAAACCTACTGTCGTGTAAACAACCGATGAATAATAGACATAATCAATAAAATCACCATCTTCCATTCCGGTGATATAACCCAAACCAACCCCCTGTTGCATGATCAGATAGCCTATCGCGAAGACGATAATTTCCAACACATGTGCAACAAGTAATCCAAGCATGACAACCAACACACCGATTCGTTTGTGCACATGTTCCCCGACGATTTTACTCAGAAAACGTAAGGCTTCGTAATGCAGTACAACACAGATGGTGACAACAAGACCTGTTATAACGAGCGCATATAAATGATGCATAACCTGACTAAATCGATTGAACAACTGATTATTCTATAGTAAGACAGGTCGATAGCCATCAAAATATATCGTATCAATTATCCGAAATTCCTCATTTGTTCAAAAAAGCCAAACTCATGTTAAGAACCTTCAAAATACTAAAAGCACATATTCGCTACTTTGTTGACCGGGCCTTTGTACATAAACCCGGATTATCCAATGAGAACCATTAAATAACCTTATTGAATCTATTGAAACTTTTCCACATTATTATTGTTGTCATTTGCATATTTTTCTTCCTAGCAATTTTGATAGGTACTGTTTATTCGATTAGTCTCTCATCATCGGTATATTGTTAATGTAAAATCTGAGATAAAAAAGGAAAAGTCTTGACACTTTTTTGACAATTACTATGTTATTCTGCGCAACGGAAATATTGGGCCAAATTATTGTTATGCTTTGCCGCATCATTTTGTTAATGATTAAGAAAAAGAATGGCAATACATAATTTAATTAAAAAATATATTATATAAAATAGTTCCAGAAAGGAAATTAAATGTTTAAAAACCTAAATATACTTCTTGCATCATCAGTATTTGCGCTAGCACTCAGCAACCCTGTTGTTGCAGGTGAAAGTGCAATTGATGACTTTCAGACATGGGGAAATATAACCGCTACCGGTAATTTCTCAGCAGCGAATCCAAAATTAAAATGGTGGCTTGAAGGACAAGGTCGTTTCGGTAATGACTCTTCAAGATTTTCTCAAGGTATCATTCGTCCTGGTGTTGGTTACGCATTGAACGAAAAAACTACTGTTTGGTTGGGCTATGCTTGGATTCCAACCAGCCGCCCATTTGCAGCACAAAGTCCATTTAACGAACATCGTATCTGGCAACAGCTATTATGGGCGAATCAATACTCGTTTGGCACCATCACTAGCCGCACCCGTATGGAACAGCGTTTCTTTGATATCCAAGGTAGTACCGATGTCGCGCATCGATTCAGACAAATGTTCAAGTTGGCAGTACCATTGCCATCTATATCACCAAACACGAGTTTTGTGATACTTGACGAAATTTTTGTCAACCTGAACGATATTGATACCGGTGCAAGAGCTGGATACAACCAGAATCGTATTTTTGCTGGATTTGCTTACAAATTTAACAAAGTTGCAACTGGTGAAATCGGTTATCTGAATCAGCATTTTAATAGACCAGGAACCCCTCGTTTAGATCAAATGCAACATATTCTAGCGCTGAACTTGTTCTTGAATTATTAATACCACTTATTTAAAGCATCCCATTCGGCTAACTGGATTTTCAGATACAGTTAGCCGAATTTTTTTCTTCATACCCCACCTTCCTGTCTAACCGTTACATCATCCTAAAATCCTCAGTTGACCGCTACAGCAAAATCAACATGCTGAAACAAAAGGAATATGATGTTTATGCCATACACCTCAAGTGTAAGCCGCGCTATGATGCTTATAGCACGCTATTCTTCCATTTTTGCTGTGTTGCAATTCGTTGCAATAACTCGTTCACTTCTCATTGCGCCTTGCCAAAAAGAAACAATATCACACTCTAAACATCATCCAACTGAGGATTCTAGGATCATCCGCACGACTACACGGCGGATTCACGCTCTCCCTGTATTATTAATTAAAACATAAAGGTAGGTATAAATTCTGGACAAACTCTGTTATTTGAGGTAAAACGAAGTTTTTCCAATCAACGGTTGAGAGACAGATTGTCCTATTCATCACTCC
>JAJFJJ010000094.1 GCA_021774195.1 Nitrosomonas sp.
TCATCGGACAAAACGATCAAAAGGATGCCTGACCCGTGACGGCATGCTGCATATGATGTTCAAGTTATCGGAATGTGCAGAAAAAAACTGGCGTAAGCAACGTGGATTTGAACACCTTGCCAAAGTCATTACGGGAGTGAAATTTAAAGATGGAATCGAGGTAACAGCACACGATCAGGTTGCCGCTTGATTAAATGTTCAAACACCAGATTTGACAATAACTCAATATCAGGTGACTCTGACCTAAATAGACCGATATCAGCTGCTATAGTATAAGTACAGCATTTATACTTCTTAAAATACGAGACGGAAAAGATAGTTGACGCGAGACAGAAAAGCGATTTTAGTCAGGCTTCCCGATCATTTGCGTTTAAATAGCTTTCCTATTTAAACGCAAATGATCAAGAAGCCTGCCTCGTAATGTTTTTCCCTTGTCGTATCCCTAATATAGGGATTAGGAGCAAACCTTAAGGAAACCTCACCGTTTTAAAGTAACTAATCGCATTCAGTACGTCGGGCGTTACACGTCGGATACGATTGGGATAACTAGTGCCAGACGAACATGTAGTACATCTTTGTGTACTCACCACACCAAAAATCACCTTGCCACTACCACCCCATCGATCAGTCCAAACCGCTGATCCTGAGTGTCCCCCACTAAGATCGCAATTTGTAGTAAAGTTTGATTTCCAATTATCACCGGCTGTAGCCCTCCAGATAAAGCTACCCACCTCGCAGGGATTTACATCTTGATATGCCCAGCCCTGCCTGCAACTCCCAGGAGCTCCTCCTAAATCACAAGCTGGATAACCGCGATTGTAACAGCTTCCACCTAAATAACCTGGCCCAAAGGGCACCTTGTCACAGTAGCTATTTAAAGTAGACTGGTAGGCAGCTACATACCCCATCCAGCCAGTAAGATTGCCAGGCCGGCCCCATGTCACTACAATGCCGTAATCGTAGGTCCATTTATTATCAACCTCACGAAATTCTGCTGGGGTAAAAACCCATCTAGCTGAGAACTCACCGTAAGGCTCGCACCTTGCTGAATCGCAAGTTCCTTCACGCCCTGGGCGAAATTTGCTTATAGTCCATCTCTTTGTATCAGTATTCCATAGGCAATGGGCAGCTGTTAAAATATGGCGAGAACCGATCAGTGTGCCACTACATCCTGATGTGCGACCACCACCCAGCTGTCCCATAGTGCGGTAGGGATAAGTGGTATTGTTAAATCGTCGGGTACGAGTATCGTTACCACCACTCCAGCCTGTCTGCTCGACATCCGAGTTGCCGGAATATTCTAGCTCGGTTTGAGAATCGAATTCTCCCTCAAACCCTTGTGTTTGACCGGTTTGTTCAAGGTATGCATGTAGATTTCGACCCAGTTCATGCGGAATTTCTACACTGTATTCCATCCCACTTTGTAGATCCACAGCGATCCATCGAGCTGGCCGGTGGCTACGCCTATCTGACACACCGTTTTGAGAAGCTAATTCTTCTTCCTGAATGAATTCAGAATCTTCGACATATTGTTTCCATGCTGTTTCTGCGTCGATCGCATTTTCATCACTGAATTCAGCCATACCGATAGGCTTCCAAACGGCATTGGGTAAGCTGTGTAAAAGTTGTTGTTCAATGTCGTTTGTTATATTTGCTTGAGGCAACTCCATTTCCATGATCAGATCAGGATGATTCAAAGAGTCTTGGGCTTTTGCCAACGCTCCCGTCAATATTAGGATGAACGCAAAGAAAAAATACGATGATTTATTAAACAGTTTCATGCTTGTCTCCCCTGTAAGTTAAAGTCTCTTTTCCTAAGATATAAAGGTATTTCAGAACCTGTTACAACATGGACATTCTCTCCAAATTATGATAATTCAGATACTGTTGTTAGAGTCGAAGAATAGGCTTTTCCGTGCCGTAGTTTTGATTATTGAAGTTATTCAAAAATTAACCTATGCAGCAAAGGTTATTATAATCAAACGAACCAAAACCTTATAGACCCATTTGGGCTATTCACTTGTGTAACATATGAAATATTGCACAGACTTCAAGAACAGCAACATCTCCACACTCATCTATTCGTGGCTGGAATATCTCCAACTTTCCACCAGTCCGCATCAATCGTTCTCGCAAATGGCTCAATCCGTACAAATATATTCTTTGGTTGCGCGTGTTTCAAAGCATTACTAATATCCTCCCGTAAGAAACTGTGCAACAATAGTGTCTGCTCGAAACTTAACTTCGGTTCAGCCTTACACTTTCTCACTAACCATTGTGGCTGTATGTCGACACAACCTCCATCCGCACTCGGTTGACCCCGGCTACGTTGCAGCATCGACAGTAATTTAGCCCCAAAAGAATCATGCAAATCGCGCATAATACGGGTGCGTTCTACATAAGTAATCTTTGACAGTAAACCAGGCTTCGAGTATATTTTTGAACCATGGGAAGTGACGCAAATTTATCCGTTACACATCTTGTACTTGCCGACAAAATAAAGATGCGTGATGGGCGCCTGTTTCCGGTGCATAGGATTTACTGCGTGGGGCAGAATTATGCTGCGCATACACGAGAAATGGGTGGTAAGCCAGACCGAGATCCACCGTTTTTTTTCTCTAAGCCATCTGATGCTGCCAGCCAATCCAGTAAAATACCTTATCCTCCCGCTACTGTAGAATTACATCACGAAGTAGAACTGGTGGTTGCTATAGGGCAGGGTGGTTCGAATATCCTAGTTTCTGAAGCGCTAGATTATATATACGCCTATGCGGTTGGCGTGGATCTGACCCGCAGGGATATGCAAAGTCAGGCCAAAAAACAGGGACGGCCCTGGGATATGGCGAAAGGGTTTGATTATTCAGCGCCGTTATCTGAATTGGTGCCAGTTGCCGAAGTTGGGGATGCAAGCAACTTAGAGATCAGTATAACCGTAAATGGCCAGCAACGTCAGCATGGCAATACCAGCCAAATGATCTGGAACTTAGTCGAAATCATTAGTGCATTGTCTAAGCTTGTCACACTACAGGCTGGCGACCTAATATTCACCGGCACTCCTGAAGGTGTCGGGCCACTAGTAAAAGGAGACGAAGTACTTGCACAAATTGCTAAGCTACCAGCGTTGCGCTTTAAAGTGATTTAATGCTTCTATGCGCTATTTTCAGCGAAGCGAACGACTTATTACACCGGATACAATCATTTACACGGTTATCCCGGATAATGTTATTTTACATTCTCGGGATAGATAACCAGAACCGGTTGCGTCCACAATAATAAAACGAACCATTCCGGCATGACGAGTTTATTATTCTCCAGATGCCGATATTACCGGAGTATTACATCATGTCACTACCACCTTTCCACCTCGCAATCCAGGTTCGCAATGTTGCAGAGGCCAGGCAATTTTATGGCGAAATAATCGGCTGCTCCGAAGGTCGTAGCGCTGATAGCTGGTGTGATCTTAACTTCTACGGGCACCAGTTAGTGGTACACCTCAATGCAGAGATCGGAATTAGCGGAGAAATGCCCCATTATCACACATCAGTTGACGGTGAACAGGTGCCAATACCGCATTTTGGCGTGGTATTGTCGATGGATCAATGGCAACTGCTTGCCGATCGCCTAAGAAAACATGCCGTGAATTTTATTATTGAACCAACCATCAGGTTCAAAGGTTTGGTCGGAGAGCAGGCTACTATGTTTATCAAAGACCCTTCGGGAAATACGCTCGAATTTAAAGCTTTTAAAAACTTGGATGCATTATTTGCCAGCTAAAAGTATGGCTCCTGTGTATGTGCGCTCAATTCAAACCAGTTCTACGTTTAAATACCAGTAACGGATGCAACATGCGAGTAAATTTCTTCATAGGCTATGAGACAAAATCTGGTATATTCAGTACCGAATGCGGAATGGATCAGTCGTCGTCGCTACGGGTTCTTAGCGAAGTAGTTTATTGATGGTAACTACCCCACTGTAAAGAATGGAAGATGATTGAAAAGAAATTAGATTTATCGATACGTAAAGTTGCCTGGACAAGCATGTATGCAATGACCGTCCTTATAACTTTTTGCGGACAAGCCCTTTCCCAAGAAACCCCGGACGTCACATTCACAAGAGACGTCGCTCCGATTATCCAAAAGAACTGTCAACTGTGTCACCGGAAAGGCTCAATCGGACCCATGCCACTGATTACCTACGAGCAGACGAAACTTTACGCACCACTCATCAAGCTCATGGTAACGACACAGCAAATGCCTCCGTATCACTATGATACCGATGTCGGTATCCAAGCCCTAAAAAGTGACAAGCGTCTGTCTGCGCATGAGATAGAAACGATTGCTCGGTGGGTCGATCAAGGCGCTATAGAAGGTGATCTGGCAGACATGCCTGTCCCATGGAGTTTTCCTGATATGGGTGAATGGCGGCTAAAAACCGAATACGGCTACGGTGAGCCAGATCTCATCGTTAAATCGCCCCATTTTACAGTTCCGGCCAAAGGCCAAGATCTTTGGTGGAGATCCATTGTCCCTACCGGTATCACTTCAGATCGATATATTAAAGCTATTGAGGTCAAGCCCTCGCTGGAAGGCTACAAGGTTGTGCACCATACTAATAGTGCTTTGAGCGTCATAAAAAACGGTGAGCTGGAGAGGGCTGGACATATAACCGAATACGCACTTGGAAAACTGGGAGAGATTCTTCCAAATGATGCCGCACGATTGCTTCCTGTCGATTCCTATGTCCGTTGGAATATTCATGTTGCCCCTATGGGAGAAGAGGTCAAGGACGACCAGGTGGAACTCGGCTTATGGTTCCACCCCGAAAACTATAAGCCAAAGTATAAGCAGGATTTACACAATTATCTCCTGAGGGGCGACCTTGATATCGCACCACACGGGACAGCGATGATGCAAGAGTTTTACGCATGGAATTATCCCGTCCGGATTGACAGTTTCCAGCCACATGGACACCTAAGAATGGTTGCTATGTCTCTGGAGATATTTTATCCAAAAACAGGTGAACGGGAAGTAGTAAGTATGATCTCCAATTGGAACCCGAATTGGCACCTGAGCCACATATACGAAGATGATGTGGCACCATTGGTGCCCACAGGCGCAGTCGTAATTCTTACCGCATGGTATGACAATACGAAAAACAATATTCACAACCCAGACCCGGATGTATGGGTTGGACGTGGCAACCGAGCGGCCGACGAGATGTCCCACGCTTGGATGGCAGTAACACACCTGGATGAAGAAGGTTACACTCGGCTCAAAACTGCTCGAGAGGCTAACTTACAAAAAATGGGCAGCAAAGATAAATAGATGAGGGGTTAACAAGCGTTTCATCGGTGAGGACCAGAATGTTTTTTATCTTGATATAAAAACCTTTTAGTTTTCACTACTTCGTTTCTACACTCCAGACTCGGCGTTCAACCTAAAAACCGCAGTTGAACAAAGGAATCAATGATGAAGAAAAGCCATGTATGCATCGGAGGCCTCGCATTGGCACTCGCCTTTTTGAGTGGAACACCCCTGAGTGCACAAGATCAACAGAAGCCGATAAAACAATTGGTACCGCAGCAAAGAAACCCAGTTACTCATGGTCTCGCCATATCTCCTTATTTTGAAGGTTGGTACCAGAATTCAAACGGCACCTATACAGTCTCATTCGGATATTTCAATCGTAATCTGGAAGAAGTCGTGTACGTCCCCATCGGGCCGAACAATTTCATTGAGCCAGCCGAGTTTGACGGTGGACAAACTACTTTATTTTCTCCCAAGCGTCAAAGAGGCGTCTTTACTGTTACTCTACCTGGACATTTTGCGGAAAACGGCGGTCGTGTAGTTTGGACGATTACTGCCAATGGTGTGACGCATTCAGTCCCAGGAAAGATTGGAGTGCCTGCTTATGCGCTCAGTCATGATGCCATGGCGCTGGGTTCCTTACCACCGATGCTCAAATTGCATCCAGATGGACCTGAGCTCTGGGGTCCGATGTCTACCGATGGCAACCCCGCCACCGATCCTGTGGCGATAGAGGGAGAGGGCCCGATTGGGAGTGCTAGAAATCCTTTACAAATGACTGCGTCTATCGGTACACCATTGACACTTACGGTCTGGGTTGCTGATCGGCTGGATCAAGAAGTTCCGGGGAGGTTGGGTGCAAATAAATGGAATAATCAAGTACGCTTAGCTACTAATGTAACATGGCACACGCATCAAGGACCCAGTCTGATCGAGTTTAGTGAGGAAAATGGGCCTGTATCTAGCGAAGATGGTGCAATCACAACGACCGCGACATTCAAAAATCCCGGCACATACATCTTGCGTGTTCAAGTGGATAACTTCAACGTCCTCCTCGATAGCTCCTCCCGCTCCCAATGTTGCTGGACAAACGGCTATATCAATGTAAAAGTCTCCCCGTAGTACATATAGTATGATGGGGTGTGTGACTTCAATAGGGCACCTCTAAAAATCCATATTCCGTCACAATACTGCGTTACTCACAAAAAATATCTCCTTACATATCAGCTATATGCTGCGTCAATATTTTTTGTTCTCGCCTTGTCTTGTTTAGAAATCCGAATTTTTAGAGGCACCCAATAGTTAGATCAAATATGAATGAATAAACGCAATGATTTTATGATAGCCGACAAAATTTTTTTTAATTAAGAATTTCCTGCTTTAATTTAGCAAAAGTATCACCAACATATTTCATTTGCTCGGTCGTATGGGCCGCATTAACACTGCATCGAACTAACGATTTTCCTTCCGGTGCAGCTGGTGGCAGAATCAGATTGACATAAATGTCATGGTCGAGTAATCCTTGCCAGAGTGCTAGCGCTTGTTGTGGGCTTTCAACCATAGCAGAAATTACTGGACCAGGGTCGGGGCCTAGTTTGTAGCCGGTCTCTTCAAGCTGGGTATAAAGCTGCAAAGAGTTTTTCCATAACTGGTCACGTAGCTCTGTGCCATTACGTAATAACTCCAGGGCAGCCCGCGTCGAAGCGATGGTTGCTGGAGATGGTGATGCAGTAAAAATATATGGGTGGCTAACAAAGCGAAGTTGCTCGAGCTGCGGATGGTTACTAACACAGTACCCGCCAATGCTGCATAAACTTTTGCTGAATGTGCCGGTGATGAAATCTACCTCTTTTAGTAAGCCGGTTTTTTCGACTAAACCTTGGCCGGTTTCACCTAATACACCGAGCGAGTGTGCTTCATCAAGTAGTAGGAAACAACCATATTTTTTCTTTAATTCAACAATTTCAGCCAATGGCGCTTGGTCACCGAGCATGCTGTAAATGCCTTCGGCAATGATTAATGTGGTTTCAGTTCGATTCCCTAATCGGCGTAACCGTTTTTCCAAATCGGCCATATCATTATGTTTGAAGCGAATGATATCTGCGCCACTAAGAATGCAACCATCATAGATGCTGGCATGTGAATCACCGTCAATTAATACGGTGTCACCTTGGCCAACTAGCCCAGAGATCGTGCCAAGATTAGCTTGGTAACCAGTTGTGAAAACCATACCAGAACTGCATTGATAGAATGCTGCAAATTCTTTTTCTAATGCACGGTGTCCAAAATAACTGCCGTTGGCCATGCGTGATCCTGTTGTACCGGTGCCTTCTTCGTCTATCGCTTCGTGCGCTGCTTCGAGGCATTCGGGTGCAAAGGTGAGCCCAAGGTAATTGTTTGTTCCTAACAAGAGCACCCGGCGATCGCCGATTCGAGCTTCAGTGGCTGAATATACTTCTTCAATCGGTATTCCGAATGCCCCTACGCCGGTCGGTAACATTGCTATTCTGGCAGCCGCAGCTGCATCAAGTTTTTCTAATAAGTTCATTATGACGCAGATTTTATTTTATAAATTAAGTCAACCAAGTCGCGCACCGTTTGCACATCAGCCAACGCATTGATGGGAACTGATATGTCAAATGTGTCTTCAATTTCCATAATAAGATTTAATAGCTTGATGGAATCAATGGATAATTGGCCGATAAGATTACTTTCAGGCGTGATTTCCACCTCTGATAAAGTTAGGTCACTGAGTCGATCACAAAGCAGTTGCATGATCTCATCATAATTACTTGCAGTCATAGATTAATAGGAATAAAAGTTAAGTAGTGATTAGATTACTTGAGATAGTGAATCATGTAAACGAATACTAGGTCGCCAGGTAGGAAGTGCTTGGATTAATGGCGTGTTATCACACACCCAATCGTCGTGTTGTAACTCATTTACTTTTCCCGGAGTTAGCATTGGGGAGTAGCGTAGAAGACGGGCAAGAAATAAGTTAATAGATGCGATACCCCTGATAAGACTATTAGGAATGGTAATGCAGCGTACTGGTTGTTGCCAAATTTCCTGTGCCAGATGAGCGAGTGAGTTGAAACTGTAGCCACCGGGCAAGCCATCATCAATTTCAAAAGTGCCATTGATTGGTTGTTCGGTCATTAGCCATTGTTGAATTGCTGTAACAAGATCGTTAACGTGAATTAAGCCAAATCGATTATCCAGCTTTCCGACGACCGGTAGAAACCCCTTTTGCATGGTTTGGAAGAGTGGTTTAATTTCTTTATCACCTGGGCCATAGACAGCAGTCGGGCGAAAAATGGTCCACGGCAATTGACTGGAAACAACAGGCTGTTCAGCCATATATTTACTTTTAGCGTACCATGACAATTCTGGTTCTCGGGCTGCAAGCGAAGAGATGAGTAAAAATTTTGGAGAGATGTTTTGTGTTGTTATCGCATTCAGCAAATGCTTTGTGCCATCAACATTGGTATGTTCAAATGCCTTGTAAGAACTGCCTCTAACCGCGCCAGCGCAGTGAATCACTGCGGTAGAATCTTGAACCAGTTGATGTAGGGCGGTGGTATCATCTAGATCACCTTGTACCCATTGTATGGACTCATTTCCAGTACGTGATTTTCTAGTTAAAGCACGTACTGTCCAGCCTTTTTCAACAAGGGTGTTTACCAAGGCATGGCCAATGAAACCAGTAGCCCCTGTTAGCGCTACTAATTTTGGTTTTGCCATGCTTTGGTTATCGATCTCCAGATTCTGCAGCAGGTAATTGATCCGTTAAATTGGTGCGCTGGATATATCCCTGACGTGCCGCAAAACGAGATAATTTCCCGGATGAAGTTCTCGGTAATGTGTGTGGTGGGACTAATTCAACAATGCAGTTTACACCAAATGCCATGTAGACAAGCTGTTGAAGACGATTTGTCAGTGATTGTCTTTCCGTAACATCAGTTAGTCTGCATTCAATCACTAAAACGATGGTCGTCATTCCGTCAACATCTGTAACGCCAAACGCTGAAGCTTCACGTGAACGTACTTCTACTTGCTGTTCGGCTAGTTCTTCAATATCTTGCGCCCGAATATTACGACCATTGACAATGATCACATCGGTGCGGCGTCCTGTAATGTACAAGTCGCCTTCAAAAAGAAAACCAATATCACCGGTATCTAGCCAGCTGCCAGGTTTAAGTGCTTTTTCAGTTTCTTCAGGGTTATTAAAGTAACCTGTCATGATACTGTCACCTTGCACCAGTACGCTACCAACCATCATTTCTGATAATTGTAGGCCTTCTTCATTGACAATCTTGACAGTGTGGCCAGGCAGTGGACGACCGCAATTAACGAATTCGTTAAATTTGCGTCCTTCTGCTTGTAAGCGAACAGCCATTCTCTTGTCGATCAAGGTCTTACTATCTATTTGCAAACTTCTTGAACCCAGGCCGATTTTAGAGAAAGTAACGGCTAATGTTGACTCGGCAAGCCCGTAGCATGGTAAGAAAGCACGTTCATCAAAACCAGCGGATGAGAATTTTTCCGCAAAATTTCTTAGTGTGTCAGGTCGAATCATTTCGGCCCCAATGCCGGCTGCACGCCAACAACTAAGGTCCAATTCTTTTAGATCAGATTCTCTGACACGCAAGGTGCAGAGTTTCAAACCAAAGGGCTGACTAAAGGCAATGGTGCAGCGATTACGACTAATTAAACGCAGCCACTGTAAAGGTCGAACTGCAAAGTCACGCGTGGCGAGATAGTCAACAGAAATTTGACCAACCATTGGTGCTAATACCAAACCAACTAGCCCCATATCATGGTAGAAAGGCAGCCATGACGCTGAACGATCAGTCGGTTGAAGTTCTAAGCCATTGCGTACGATGCCTTGAAGATTGCACATCAAAGCACGCTCGGTAATAACTACGCCGCGTGGTGTACGAGTACTTCCTGACGTGAACTGTAAATATGCCGTTTCATCAGGGTCGTTTTTCTGGAATTTGATGTCTTTTGCAGGTTGTTCAGAAAGCTGCCCAGGCGTACCTATCCACTGCAAGTCAGTGGTTCCGTCCGCCGCTTCTTCAAGGAAGTTAAAGTAGTCAACGTTCGCAAGCGCGAGACTGGCTTGGCTGCTGAGTAACATACCTCGGAGTTGTTGGACATAAATTGCATGACTACCAAGATTAACCGGAACTGGCATTGCAAAAGGAACTAAACCAGCATAGCGGCATGCAAAAAATAACTCGATAAATTCGGGTGAGGTATCTGCAATTATGGCTACTCGCTCTCCACGAGACAAACCAAATCCTGCTAAACGTTGCGCCAATGTTCGTGCGTTCTGCCGGAGTGTGTTGTAGGCTAGAACCGAACGTAGATTACCTTTTGCGTCATAAAAATTATATCCCGTCGTCCCTTCTGCAGCATACTCTAATGCACTTGTTAGCGTATCAAAACCGGCTAACTGCTGAGTTAGTGTGTTTTCGGTTGGTGTCGGAATTATTTGCGATTCGCCTGAAGGTTGAAAATCAAACGCTTGCGTTAGCGGAGCGTTCAACTTGGTTATTGTCGAACTCAAGATCTTCCCCTCGAAGTAATAGTGCTTGTCATCTTGCTTATATGAGCAAGGAATTCTGGTTTGGCGTGCCAACTCTGACTGTTCATATCTGTATACGCATTTTTTGCTGGCTGGAAAATTTTCATTCAAACGCTGACCGCTGACATTGCTTTATAAATATAAGTGTGTCATATTTGACCACTCCGCAGCTTATATAAGGTGCTAATCCCTGTCAAGGCAATATTCATCACGTGTTGCATCAGAACAACAGTGGTTTTTTTGCCTCCATAAATTGTTCCAGAATTGTACCGGATAATTGCGCTCTTAAGCCATGTTAATTTGAAATTTGGCGTGAGAAATTGGTGATTTTAATGAAATGTGTTTCATTTTTACCCATTAATTTTAATCGACTAAAATTGCTTGTGAAAATGAATTGGTCAACAGAACGTGCTATTTGACAAGCTTTATGGTTAGTTTTGAATAGAAATTTGTAAAGATGGCTAAAGCTAAAGGATTTCTAAATTGAAACCGGATTATCTCGTATCCACCAAAGATTTTAATGATTTATTTTTGCAAAATACACCATTCCTTGATGTGCGGGCTGAAGGGGAGTTTGCTAAAGGCGCGATTCCTCATGCGATCAATTTGCCCATCTTAAATAATCATGAACGTCATTTGGTGGGCACTTGCTACAAGCAACGAGGCAGAGAAGCGGCTATGCAACTTGGCCATCAATTGGTTAGTGGTGAGCTCAAAGCGGTGCGAATTCGAACATGGTGTGAGCGTGTGCTCGAGAGGCCTGGCACCCACGTATATTGCTGGCGTGGTGGCATGAGATCTAAACTGGCGCGACAATGGATGTGCGAGACTGGCGTCGATGTGCCCTTAATTGAAGGGGGCTATAAAGCGCTCAGACGTTCGCTAATGGCGATCGTGGAAAAGGTTGCACGGGATGTTCCGATGATCAGGATCGGTGGCAAAACCGGGGTTGCTAAAACACGCCTCATTAATGAAATCGATTATGGTGTTGATTTGGAGAGGCACGCCAATCACCGAGGCTCAAGTTTTGGGAGAATGGTCAGTCAACAGCCCACACAAGCTGATTTTGAACATCAACTGGCCATTGATTTACTACATAAAACAAATTCTATTAATAATGGGAGAACACTTTTTGTCGAAGATGAGAGCCGTAGCATCGGGTTAGTAGGTGTTCCGCTGGCATTTTACAATACAATGCGGTGTTCTCCATTGATTATAGTGGAAATGCCTTTTGAATTTCGAGTTCAGCAAGTATTGAAAGATTATGTCGTTGATATGTTGGCTGCTTATCAAGAAGAAAATAAAGAGACGGGTTTTGAGAATTTCAGTTGTTACCTAAGTGAGAGTTTGCTGAGAATTCAGAAGCGTCTGGGTATGGAGCGTCACAAACGTGCCCATAATCTTTTGGTGCAGGCATTGCAAATACAAGCAAATACCGAGAGCGTGGAGGCACATGAAGCCTGGATAGCGCTCTTGCTTAGAGAATATTACGATCCAATGTATAGCTACCAATTACAAAAGAACGATGTCCCGATAGTATTCAGAGGCAATTATGACGAAGTATTGGCGTGGAGTAGGTGATTAACAACTATCGTTTCAATGAATTTCGACATAAGACGATTGTTTTGCTAAGTCTATACTGATCAATAAGTAAATTGACAGTTTAACCAAAAGATCTTATCTTTCAAAAGGTGATGGTTGTTTTTGAAACGGATTGATATTCTTGATTAGTATTAGCGCGCCTTATTGGGGTTAAGTTTTAAAATGAATGTCATGATATAGAAAAATGAGGGCTGAGTGATGTTAGAAGATGCAAAGAAAGACCAGCAAACAGCGACTGCAGATGGCAAGCTAACACGCACGCTTCTCGAAGGTGTGTCACAAAAAGAAATGCCAAATATCATTACACGTAACGGTGTAACAACCGAGCTTTACAGGCCGGAGTGGTTAGTTGGTCCAGATCAAGTGCGCCATATCATTCATGTCATTTTAAGAGCCGATGCTATTAGTGCTTGGCACGTGCATGAGCATCAGACTGATACTATTTTCGTGACGAGTGGATCGATGAAATTAGTCTTGTTTGATGATCGTCCTAATTCAACGACGCGAGGGGATATCAACGTGTTTCATCTCAGTCGCCTGCGGCCTACATTGATTAGTATTCCACCCGGCATTTGGCATGGCTTGCAAAATCTGGATCATTCCGAAAGTAGCTTTATTAATTATTTTGATCGGGCCTATGTTTACACCGACCCAGATGAATGGCGATTACCGCTCGATACAGATAAGATTCCTTATCGATTCTAGAATCCTATCAAGATTGATCCGGCCTTTTAAATAATAATTATAATTGAGAGTGTGTGATGAGCTATGGCAATGATTTTGTTCTGACGTTATTTACCAATGATGCAGACTTAGCGCAAGCAGGAAACGATGCCGGTATCAACCGAATTGGTCTCGATTTGGAAAAGATTGGCAAGGAACATCGTCAAGATTCCAGCAAAGCCTGGGTTTCGAATCATGAAATCCATGAGATTCAGGCGATTCGCGACAAATTAACTTGCGCGGCATTATTTGCGCGTACCAACCCAATACACGATGGTTCTCGTGACGAGATTAATTGTCTGATCGATCAAGGCGTCAATGTTTTAATGCTACCGATGTTTCATACTGTAAAAGAGGCTGCCACCTTCATAGACTTGGTAAATGGTCGGGCACTTGTTTCATTACTGGTTGAAACCGCGGCTTCCGCAATACGATTACATGAGATTATCAAGCTTCCTGGTATTGACGAGATCCATATCGGTTTGAACGATATGCATCTGGACATGAAACTATCCAATCATTTCGAAGTACTTACATCCGGCTTTGTCGATATGCTTTCTGACATTGTATTGACCGCAGGAATACCTTTTGGTTTTGCCGGAATAGGTCGGGTTGATGATGGCCGCTTGCCGATACCTGGGGATTTGATATATGCCCAATATCCTCGTCTTGGTGCAACACGTGCTTTGGTCGCGCGTTCATTTTATTCTCCGGATTTTCGTGAGCTAGATCTTGCAAATGAAGTAAGTGCTGTACGCGAAGCGCTGGATAGATGGTACTTGGCTGGCACCAAGGAGCAGACCGCAGCATTAGCATTATTACGTGAAAAAGTGATTGACTGGACGGCTTAGCTATTCTCAAACATTCTACATCATCCTCTCCAAATTGGATAAACGGTTCCCATGAATCATTCGAGTCTTGTTTTCTATGATACATCAAGAGTTTATTACTCAAGTTATTATCTGAATGGTTTCGAGACACTGAAAAGTTCCCGTAAATTGAAAGTTGGTATTTCTAACACGCTTCCTAAACGATTAAAATCTGCCATTCAGAATAGTGAATGGCAACACTTGCTGTTTGCAATGGTCCTTTTTAAGTTTCAGCAAGATGATAAGGAGTTGTATTTTTGTATTGATACTCACGATGCTAATTCAGTGAATGTTGCGAACAAAACGGGTGGGTACCACTTGCCGCTTTTACAATGTGTCGATATTTACTTCAAGGTCAACTATAATCCAGATAGAATTGAAAACACACCAGAACTTAAAATTTTCCGAGAAAAGATTCTCAGTATTTCTCAATTCTTCCCGTTACACCCACTATCTCATTTGTCCCTTAGACGCAGGTTAGTGTTTCCTCCAACATTGTCCGGTTTTAGGCCTGGTCTGGGTTACAGTGAACCATATGATGGTTTCCTGAAAGATGCGAAATATCGCCTGCGTGATCTTAATAATTTCCAGACACTAGAGAAAATAGTCGCTCATCGAAAGATGCATAAGGATATTGATATTTTCTTTATGACCAGTTTTCGTCATTCTTCTCGCCATGAATCTACCATGGCGCGTCGCTACCAGGTTATGAAAAAGCTTTCTTGTATACCAGGACTTAACACGGTTATCGGTTTTTCGAATCACAAGGATTTACCGCATAAGTATGCCCAAAAAAAGCATCGGCGTCTTAGCCAGTCAGAATATCTAGAAACATTAGCGCGTTCCAAAATTGCCATTTACACACAAGGCATAGAAGGTTGTATATCATCAAAGTTTGGTTTAGCTATGGCGCTTGGCATTGCGATGGTCGGTGAGCCATTGGTGAATAATCCAGAATTATTAACAACCCATCAACATCTCAAGGAACAATTTTCCTTTACAGATCCAGATGAGATTGTGGCGCACGCAATTGATCTTCTCGCTTATCCAGAGAAAGTGCGTGAACTGGGTAATCTAAATGCAACAATGTTTGACAGCCAGTTGGCGCCACATACTACTGCAGAATATGTGCTTAATACACTGAGCCGCTGGTTAAACCTAAAATCCTCAGTTGAATGATGCTTAGAGTGCATTGTTGTTTATTTTTGGCAAGGCGCAGTGAGAAGTGAACGAGTTATTGCAACAGAGCAAAAATGGAAAAATAGCGTGCTATAAACATCATCCAACTGAGGATTTTAGGTTCAATGGTAATATGTGCTAACAAAAGCGCTACAAGCCAGCCCTCTTCCGAAATAAAGGAAGGTTGGGCTTTTTTCATTCTTGGCAATATCCATACTAGAAGACCGCAACTCCGGTTCCAATTTGTTCATTGAGGATTGCAATATTATTGACATCAATAATCCTGATGGCAGCAAAAAAACCAAACAAGACGTTAAATATATTTTGGAGAGCACACTAAAGAAAGTAACTGAGTGCGTTGTTCTCTGTGGTATTGATCAAAATATTAAATACAAAGAAATCTTTATTGGCTACAAAGTAATCAAATTTAACGAAAAACAAGTAGGATGTGCATTAGCTTGTGCACCCTATATCACACTGGCGACCAACGCACTGCCAAACAAAGAAAATCCTGCAGACTTAACTGATATGACTATTACAGAATGGGAAAAGGCACTAGATTTACCGCTCCTGAAAAATCTTGATAAATCAAAAATCGGGCTTTTCGGAAAATCTGTTTTGGATAATGAAGCAATTTAAACGGAGAATTTTTTTACCGCCTAGCACTCTTGCAGCTCCTAGCAGATTTTTGCTATTTTCCGATACAGAAATGAGAAAATATTTCTCCCAATAAATCGTCTGCAGTAAATCGCCCTGTGATAGATGATAGGGCGCTTTGAGCAAGTCGAAGTTCTTCGGCCAGTAGATCTAGTTGATAATCATTTTGAGTGTGTGTCTGCGCATTTTTTAAATGTTGTTTGGCTTGAGCTAATGCATCTAGGTGGCGTTGGCGTGCTGTAAATAAACCTTCGCCAGCATTGTTAAATTGCCATCCGACGGTTTCCAGTAATTTTTTGCGCAGTTGTGGAATACCTGCTCCGGTTTTAGCGGACAGGTAGACGACAGGATCAATATTCTTTTTTTCGATCTTTGGTACTTCTGGGCATAGATCGATTTTGTTATAGATGGTGATTACGGGCTTGTTCCCTAATGAAATTGATATATTGTTTTCTTTACTGTTGTTAGCCAAAGGTTGGCTGCTGTCGATGATTTTGATAATAATGTCTGCATCTTTAATCGCGGCGTGTGTGCGCTCAATGCCTTTTTGTTCGACAATGTCTTTAGTTTCTCTAAGCCCTGCGGTATCGATGATGTGTAATGGCACCCCTTCAATTTTGATACTTTGCTGGATCGTGTCTCGGGTGGTTCCGGGAATTTCGGTGACGATGGCTGCTTCATGTTCAGCTAATTGGTTTAATAAGCTGGATTTTCCGACATTGGGTTGTCCGACTAAAACAATTTTGATGCCTTCTTGTAATAACCTGCCTTGCTGCGCCGAGGCGAATACTTGTTCGAGTTGCTCCTGAGTATTATTGAGTCTTTCTTGTATTTGTAGCGTTTGCAGATGATCAATTTCTTCTTCAGGAAAATCTAGCGTCGCTTCAATCAACATGCGTAGCGTAGTCAGTGAGCTAACTAATTCATCAATGGTTGACGAAAATTGACCTTGTAACGAACGCATGGCGCTACGAGCAGCTTCTGTACTGCTTGCCTCAATAATATCGGAAACGCTTTCCGCTTGCACTAAGTCCATTTTATTATTGAGATAAGCGCGTAGCGTAAATTCTCCGGGTTGCGCGAGTCGGGCGCCTGCTGCCAGACATTGGTTTAGTAACAAATTAAGAATGGCCGGGCCGCCGTGTCCTTGAAGTTCCAGAACATCCTCACCAGTGTAAGAATTTGGTGCAGGGAAATATAACGCAATACCTTGGTCGATGACTTCTCCGTTACTATCGAGAAATTGGCATAGGTGTGCGAAACGTGGCTTGGGGAGTTTGCCAAGGATGGTATTGGCAATTTGATGTAGATTGTTCCCAGAAATGCGAACGATACCAATTCCACCGTGACCAGGTGGTGTTGCGATGGCTGCAATGATTTCAGAAGACTCGAGGCTTTCCATAAATAATCCTCGGTTGCCTTTGTAAATGGCCAGACATTTTTTGTCTCAGGGCGGAACTACGGATACTTAATGGGTTGTTCCGTCCCGAGATTTTAAGAAGAAAATTATTAACTATTCAGCTTACCCCTATAATCCGCCATTTCGGTGTTACAAAATGATCATTTACACGTGTAAACTCACATTTTGTGCCTTGAACTGACGAATTATAGGAACAATCTGAACAGTTACTTTGATGTACTGAATAATTACAATTATTTTTTCTTCGCTTTCTTGCCTTTAGCTTTAGCCTTGGCTTTTGTTTTACCTTTAGCTTTCACTTTTTCATTTGAAGCAACAGCAGGTTTGCTGCTTTCTTCAGCCTTATCGGACTTGGTTGAAGTGTCTTCAGCTTTATCTTCATCAACCTTTTTCTCCGCTTCTTTGACTTCTTCCGTTTCTTTTTCGTCTTCAGAAGGTGCGGCAAGTTTTAAGTCTTCATCTTCATCTTCATCTTCGGAATCGGTTTTTTTCTTTCCTTTTCCTTTACTTTTGTTTTTTTCTTCAGCGGCAGCGGCTTGTTTTTCAAACATCCTGGTTATCTGCCATTGTTGAGCAATGGATAGAATGTTGTTGCTCAGAGAATAAAGTACTAGACCTGCCGGGAAGAAGAAGAAGAAAATACAAAAAGCAATCGGCATGATTTGCATGACTTTCGCTTGGATCGGGTCCGTTGGTTTAGGGCTGAGCTTAGATTGAACCCACATAGAGACGCCCATTAGTAATGGGAGTACGTAATATGGGTCTGGTACTGACATGTCAGTGATCCATAATGCTAATGGTGAATAACGTAACTCAACTGCTGCTAATAAAGTCCAGAATAGGGCAATAAAGACCGGAATCTGTACCAGAATTGGTAAGCAACCACCCATCGGGTTTATTTTCTCAGCTTTGTAAAACTCCATCATCGCCTGATGCATACGTTGCCGATCACTGGCGTACTGTTCTCGTATGCGTTGTAACTTTGGTGTGACTATACGCATCTTGGCCATTGAGCGATAACCAGCGGCAGATAGTGGGAAAAATATCAATTTGACCGTTAATGTCAGGAGAATAATGGCGATTCCCCAGTTGCCTACGTAGGAATGGTAGAAAGAAAGCAGCCAAAATAATGGTACAGCAAGCACTGTTAACCAGCCATAATCAACCGTCAATTCTAATCCGGGTGATAGTTCAGCCAGTCGGTTTTGTTCTTGTGGTCCGGCATAGAAAGGCATAGTGATGCTTTTTGTTTGCCCTGATTCAACAGCACCAACGGGTGAGATAACACCTGCAGAGTATTGATTGTGTGCCAAACGCTTGGCGAAATATTCGCGCTGTGTTTCCTGCTCAGGTAGCCAGGCTGTTAAAAAGTAATGTTCCAGCATGGCAACCCAGCCATTGTCGGCATTTGTCGGGTATTCCGCTTTATTTTTATCCAGATCAGAAAATTTTACTTTTAAAAATTTATCTTCCTCTGTATACATTGCCGGGCCGGTATAAGAGTGGGTTAAGAAACCTGCTCCAATAGGATCTTTTGAATCACGCAGCATCTGAAAGTACGAAAATGGCATAATGCTTTCGCCACTTTGGTTGGTGATTTCAAATTCGACATCAATGACATAACTGCCGCGATGGAAGGTGTATATTTTGGCGACTTGTAAACCATTTGTTTCTGGTGCCAGTAGTCGAACGACAACTTTATCTTCACCAGGGCTTAATTCGTAATTATAAGTATTCGAATCAACCCTGTATTTTGTTTTGTGGCTAGGTAACCCATCACCAATTAAACCGGACTGTGCGACATGAAAGCGTGCTGAATGATCCATCAGTAGTGCATATGGTTTAGTTTCATCCTCTCTTGACGGGTGTTGTACTAAGCCAAGTTGACGTAAATCGCCACCAGCGGTGTCAATTTCAGCCACAACCATGTCAGTTGTCACTTGAATTTTTTCGCCCCTTTCGAGCATATTTGGTGTTACAGATTCACTGACACCTTCGATGCCAGCAGCATTGCCAGAATCACCAGAAGAAGCAAGTTCATCACCGGGTACTGGCAGAGGGTCATGGCGTTGATTGGAGGTATCTGTTACTGCACCGGGAGTTACTTGAGAAACTGGCGCATTTAACTCTTGGCGCCATGCTTCCCACAGAAACAACAATGAAGTAGATAAAATTATAATGAGTAGAAGTTTTTTCGTTTCCATTTTTATCTGGTCAGGTTAATTTTACGATATCCCTTGTTATCAAAAAGTTGAGGATATAATTTTTTATTTTAATTTTCCCATTGGGGTGGGAGTTAAGGTACAGGCTCATACCCACCCTTGCCCCATGGATTGCAGCGCAGTATGCGCCAGATGGTTAGCCTCATTCCACGCAAGAAGCCGTGTTTTTCAAAGGCTTCGCATGCGTATTGAGAGCAGGTTGGGCTAAAACGACATGAAGGTGCCAGGAACGGACTAATGCAGTACTGGTACAGTTTTATGATTCCAATGATTAACCGTGACATTGTTGTAACTGGAAGATCAATGACTTGACTTCATTGCGTAATTGCAATGAGTTACTTCTCGTAACGGGATGCCGTAATCGTATTACCCAGTCCATGTTTTTTATTTTCTCATCCCCGTGCATCATGCGAAATGTCTCTCTTAATATACGCTTAGTTCGGTTACGTTTGACTGCGAGTCGTTCTACTCTTTTTGCAATAATAAGCCCTAATCTAGAATAAGTAAGCTCATTGGGCTTTGCGTATATTTGAACGAAATTTCCACTGGACTGATATTTAAAACGAATGACTTCAGTAAACTCCTCTGCTTGATGTAAACGATACTTTTTAGGCAGAGAATGAGTTTTTATAAAGTTATTAATAAATTTTTAATATCGAGTGAGATTCAAACGCCTAACCTTGCGCGACCCTTTGCGCGACGTGCTCGAATGATAGATGCGCCACTACGCGTCTTCATGCGCACTAAAAAACCGTGTGTGCGCCTCCTTTTAATTACTGAAGGTTGGTATGTACGTTTCATATTTGTATTCTCTAAATTCTTTGATCAATAGAACCCGCTATTACAACTCGTTATGGTTGTGGTGTCAACCGAAATTTTATAGTGAAGGTAATATTTATATCATCACTATTGGTTGGCCTAAAACTTTAGCCCAATGGGATTTGTAGTTTTATGACAAAAACTGTACTGATGGGCAGTATTTTGAAATTAGAAAATGAGATATGTTTATATTTGTGGTTTGTTATTCAATGCCCTAAAACAAAGACATTATGCTTTTATAGGGGAAAGTATAAAACAACTGAGTGACCTATTAAGTAGTGAAAATAAAAACAGATTGGTTTTTTAAACTTAAAATCCTCAGTTGGATAATGTTTAGAGTGCGATATTGTTTCTTTTTGGCAAGGCGCAATGAGGAGTAATAACGAGTTATTACAACGAATTGCAACACAGCAAAAATGAAACAATAGCGTGCTATAAACATCATAGCGAGGCTCGCCAAAATGGTGTCTATCATATTAAAAATATGATTCGTAATTTCATCAGGTTGATTGTTTTTGTAGCGATCAACTGAGGAATTTAGGTTAAAGAACTGACATTTAAAAATTAGAAGAGATTAATATTTATGAGAACAGCAATGGTTGCTGACCGTCGGTCTCAAGATCGGCGGCTTGATGTGTCATTTTTATGTGCGTATCACTTAGGTGTTAAGACAGGGCGGCGCAAGATTGAAAGGCGTTTAAATACTAGAAATGCG
>JAJFJJ010000095.1 GCA_021774195.1 Nitrosomonas sp.
TCGCAGTTGTCTAGAAGTTACGGAATCTATCAATTTTTTTCTCATCGTCAATTTTTTCTCACAATTAATTGAGTATCAAGGAGTTTACATCAATTTCACAAAAACCTTCTTGTCCAGTACTGCCAGCAGCCCATGTCATGCTGGTGCCAATTAAAGTATAGCGCTTTTCTTTATCCCCACAGTAGCGTTCCAAAATTAACATCGACTTCTCTTAGGGTCAAACTTTATTCGCCCATCTGTAAATCAAAAAATTAAATGAATGGCACTTAGTCGAAACTCAAACAAACGCACCCATAGGTTTTGACTCTAAAACAGCTCCCCCCTTCAGCTTCATCAGTATTGACAAAACCAAATTCTATTAGAAGATCGCAAGCAAATTTTCACATAATTATGTGACTACACCTCAAAAAATATTCCATTAAATCGTTGGAACAATTCGGTTTTTACCTGTTCGCTTAGCCTGACATAATGCCTGATCAGCTCGAGTAGTCACTGAATCTTGATGTTCTCCAAATAAACGAATAGCCACGCCCGCACTAAATGTTATTGGAAAACTCTGGCTATTTCCTTGCACCCAGCTGACCTTAGACAAATTCTTCTGCAACCGATGCATCACTGAAATTGCTTCATCCATTTCTAGATCGGACAACAGAATAAAAAATTTTTCATCATCAAGTCTTGCCACAATGTCACTAGGCCGTAACGTATCTTTTGCGACTGATACTAACTTTATAAGCACATCGTCACCAAATTGGCGACCAAATTTTTTGTTAACCTGTTTAAAGTCATCAACATCAATCAGAACTATACATAATGATTGTGCATACCTATCAGCCCTTGCAGCCTCGCGGCAAAAAACTTCATTCAACCCACAACGATTAAGTGCGCCGGTCATTTGATCAATTTGAACAGAAGCCTTAAGCTGCTCTAATTCTCGCTTCATTAATTCAATTTTGCACTCAGCAATTTTAACCTGCTCTTTTGCCGCACACACCTCATCACTAAACTGCAGCCCCTTCGTTTCTGACAGTACGATGTCAAGTATATCGATAATTTCATCGGCACTATCTGCTTCTCGGATCTGATGCGCATATTGCTCAACTTGCTTATAATACTCATGTGAGCCAATTGATGACTGCCCTATTTTCAACTTTCCATTTGCTGTTGACCTTACAAGTCTGAGCGAATTTTTTTTTCTGCCACCTTTCGCTTGCATACTTCATCTCCAAGAAAAACTTTTATCTATCACTTTTTGATCGAGAATAATTCGCTTGATTGCAAAAGATGAACCCGTACCGATGTGAAATGCTAATTTAATGTAAATAAATTAACAGAACACACCAGAATTGAATAATGGAATACATGGGAAAATTACCGTTATTTATAATGATTATAAAGTTTCGGGATGGAAAAACTCTTTCAAAAACGAGTAAAATCTAACCGGTGACGACTAAAGGTGCCGATTTATATCAACAGGACTATATGATATTTTTTATACCCCCCAAAAAATACCAGACTAAATCAAAAAAATCATATGTTTTATACATCTATTCTCCATTAATGCTTATTCAACGGGCAACAAGATATATCTTTCACAGTCAGTTAGTAAGCACATACATTAAACACGGACTTTCGTGATCATCAGATTACAAGTATAATTTATAAGATTTTCCCCATACATAGCCAAACTCTCAAAATGGCGACCTCTCGAGGATTGGAAAAATGAAACCGCCTATTCGTATTGCTATTACTGGTGCTACTGGCCAGATTTGTTATAGCCTGCTATTTCGTATTGCAGCAGGAGATATGCTTGGAAAGAGCCAACCTGTTATATTGCAATTGCTCGACATTCCAGATGCACAACAATTGTTTGATGGCATCTTAATGGAATTGCAAGATTGCGCTTTTCCGCTACTAACTGAGGTTATCACTACCGATAATCCCAGTATTGCATTTAAAGACGCTGATATCGCCTTACTAGTAGGCGCACGTCCGCGTGGAGAGAATATGCAGCGCAACGATTTATTAACAGCCAACGGTCCGATATTTATCGAACAAGGCAAAGCACTGAATGCAGTAGCTAGTAGAACAGTTAAAGTTCTTGTGGTTGGCAACCCTGCGAATACTAATGCCTACATTGCCATGAGGAACGCGCCTGATCTCAGTCACAATAATTTCTCTGCCATGTTGCAGCTTGATCACAATCGAGCTTTATCGCAGGTCGCTCAAAAAGTTTCCAAACCGATCGCAAGTATCAAGAAAATAATTGTTTGGGGCAATCACTCCAACACACAATATCCTGATTTAAATCATGCAACGGCAGACGACGTGCCTGTGACAACGCTGATCGATGACCTATGGGTAGAGAATGACTTTCTCCCCACAGTACAAAATAGAGGGATGTCGGTTATCGAAGCGCGTCATGGCAGGTCTAGTGCGGCCAGTGCAGCCAATGCTATTATAGACCACATGCAAAATTGGTTTTTTGGCACTCAAGAAAATGACTGGACATCCATGGGCGTTCTATCTAACGGGAGTTACGACATCCCAGAAGGCGTTTTTTACAGCTTCCCTGTTACCTGCCATGACGGACAATACAAAATCGTTGAAGGGTTGAAAATAAGCGTGACAGACCAAGAAAAAATGCGAAGAAGTTATCAAGAACTCATCGCTGAACAAGACACAATTAGACATTTGCTTTCTTGAATCACATTCAATCGATTAATTAGCAACTCATTACTGACAACTATAATCGTACAAAACCAGAAACAAGATTGATTTCATTGTGCAAATAACTTATCTGCTGGTTTAAAACTCCGAACAGCGCTGACTGCTGAAAAGCCTCTACAAATTGCTGGTTGCGTAAATGCCATTTCAGCACAGATGTACAAACAAGTTGGATTCAAAGCTATCCACCTTTCCGGCGGTGGCGTTGCTGCTGACTCGATTGGCGTACCCGACCTTGGCATTACAACACTAGATGACATCTTTACCCTAAAATCCTCAGTTGATCGCTTCAGAAATGTCTATTGAACCACATCAAAATATAACCTGCTAGTGCAATATTCGAGCAACCTACGTCCGCCGATAATTGTCCTCAAAGCGAACAATATCATCTTCTCCCAGATAAGAACCCGATTGCACCTCAATGATGTGTAGCGGCACCTTGCCGGGATTTTCCAATCGATGCGTCGTTCCCAACGGAATATAAGTCGATTGATTCTCCATCAGAATTTCTTCAACATCATTACGAATAACACAGGCAGTACCAGAAACAACCACCCAATGTTCCGCACGGTGATGATGCCTTTGCAAAGAAAGCCTCTCGCCTGGTTTAACCATGATTCGCTTAACCTGAAACCGCTCACCCATATCGATGCCTTCGTACCAGCCCCAAGGTCGAAACACACGGGTATGGAATTCATGCTCTCTACGACTGTTTTTCTTCAGGAAGTCAGTCACTTTCTTTACATCTTGGGCACAGTTTTTATCAACAACCAACACCGCATCACTGGTTTCCACAACAAGTAGATCTTTAACACCAATTACTGCAACCATTCGGGACTCTGCACGAACTAAGCTGTCACTGACATTATCAACATAAACATCACCACGTACCACATTGCCACCGTCATCCTTGTCGCCGACTTCCCACAACGCTGACCAAGCACCGATATCATCCCAACCAATATCCGTTGGGATTACAGCTGCATTTTCAGTATGCTCCATCACCGCATAATCAATAGAATCAGCAGGACAAGCAGTAAACGCAGCAGTGTCTAGACGATAAAAATCAAGATCATCCGACCCTTCATCCAGAGCCTGCTCACAGGCTTTGAGAATATCCGGGCGGAATTTTTTCAGCTCATCAAGGAATTGCTGGCAAGAAAACAAAAACATACCGCTATTCCAAAAATAATCACCGCTGGCAATAAAACGCTCAGCACTGTCAAGATCCGGTTTCTCGACAAATCGGGTTACACGATGCACGCCACCCTGATTAAGTACCTCTCCAAACTGTATGTAGCCATAACCGGTTTCTGGTGCATCTGGGACAATACCGAAAGTCGCCAGAGACCCCTCTTTAACGGCCTGCAAACCGACATCAATCGCATGGTGAAAAGCCACCGTATCGCGTATCAAATGATCTGCTGGCAGCAGTAACATGACCGCATCCGGGTCTCGTTTGAGTAATGCCAATGCAGCGATAGCAGCAGCTGGCGCAGTATTTCTGCCAACTGGCTCAAGATAAATACCAATCGGCGTCACATCAATTTCACGCATTTGCTCAGCGATTAAAAAACGATGATCATTATTACAAACGATCAGCGGCTGACCGACCTGCGCATGACCAGCGAGACGCTGCACGGTATCTTGCACCATAGTACACTCGGAAGCCAGCGCCAGCAGCTGTTTGGGCAACGCAGTGCGAGACATAGGCCACAGGCGGGTACCGGACCCACCAGAAAGAATAACGGGGTAAAGAGTCATAGAGTCAAAACCAAAAAATCACAGGAATTTATATTAAATTACAGAACATCATGACTGATCCCGATCAAGACCTAGCGATAACTGATGAGATCAAAGCTAAGCTTCAGTTATCCTTGGACTCCACTGACCGGATTTCTCTCCAGGAAGTGAAAGACCAGCTAAAGTTCGCTTGAACTATCACGTTCATTCACCCCGTGTTAGTAACGCACTAACACCAAGCGCTGGCTCCATAGCAATTTAATTTCCGCCTGTTAAATTCTATTTTAGAAACTGGAAAGTAAAATTCATTTTACCGTGCAAGACACGAACAAGATAAATGGATTTATTCTCGATACGGTAAATCATTACATGTTCACGCACCGCCAATGCATAAGCCATCAGGTATATCAGGTCAAGCGTGACCGGAAAAGGGATTACCCAATAATTGAGTAATCCCCTTATCCAGATCATCATAGGCTTCACTGGAAAGTTCTAAAATATATTCAGAGTTTAACTTCACTTTTTACAGGCTCTCCAGCTAGTGCAGCTTGCTTCCCTTTTTCAGAAATCTCAGTCATCAAATTGGGTGTATAACGGACCGACCGCCCAGCCTGAATATTAGCCTCACCTTTTGCAATAACCGCACTGATCGATGAGAGACGTAGTTTTTCATCTTCCACCATTTGTCTATAAATAGCATTTTCTGCAGCAGCCGTCACTGAACTGAAAAGGCCGGCATCAACTAAACTTTTAAGATAGTGTTCGTAAGAACCATTAATATCAATTCGTGCCATAATTCTACCTCCTTTTTCAGAAAGTATCAGATATCACCGTATAAGCACAGTAATACTACAGTAACGCTTTGCGTAATATTAATTCACATGCAGAATCGGTTTTTTTGAATCCCTCTTTCAAACAACTCCGCCAAATGCCGCTACTTATCCTGAAATGCATCTCTCTTCATGGTTTGACATCCAGACGCATGGCATGCGCATACGCAATTGTTTGGAGCGGTGTTAGTTCTGTATTCCGCACATGAACCACCAGGTTGGGAATTTTGTGAGTGTACACCCAAGCCGTATGGCTGGGTCTATGCTGTTGCGTTGTGCTGCGCCAAGACTTTGAACGGTGGCAGCGCGTTGACCGGCGCGTTCCGATTCGACAAAGAGCTAGTGCTTTTTGTCGACGGCTATGGGACGAATTACATTTTCTAATGGGTTGTTGTCGATCGGTAGGTAACCGGTGTGTGCGTAGCGTACCAGAGCGGCCATCGTTTGAGCGTGTAGTCGAGTGCTTTGGCGGATGCGCCACCGTTTGCAGTTTGCACACGAGTTTGCATCAGCCAATCGTGCAAGGCATCAACAACGCTTTGTAGCCCTGACCCTAATGGCGTTTTTCCAAATAGTCAAACCTCATAATCTAGTCAGCCGTAATCAATAACCATCCTGGCAGTTAGTTTTACAGTGTATAACACTATTTACAATCCCAGCTCACTATGCGAACCAAGACGAACAAGCTGCAACACTTCATCATCGGGTTTGCGATAGATTAAAACCAGATCTGGTTTGATATGGCAATCTCTGCAATCTTGCCATTCTCCAGTAAGTGAGTGATCTCTGTATTTTTCCAACAAGATTTCATCGTTTAGCAATACCTGCAGCACTTCAACCTAGAATCCTCAGTTGAACGTGCCCAAGTGTCTGGTTTTCAGGTTGGCTGGCAAGGCGCAAAGAGGCGCATGGTCACTCCCTGCAACGATGAGCAACGCAGCCAGATGACCTAAAAACCATACAATCGAGTGCGTAGCGATTTCACCCATTTGGTAAGTATGGCTGGCGGTATAAAATCAATATCTACGGGACATTTAAACACTGAGGTGCGGTCAACTGAGGAATCTAGGTTCAACCAGAGCAGCTTCTAATGTTTTACGGTGACGGCCTTTAAGTATTCGACGATAATTTCGCTTAAATTGATGCGTACGCTCAATCTTTCGCATTCAAGTCATTAATAAGCTCATCAACACTATCAAAAGATTTTACTTTGCCCTTACGTGCTTCTTTAACTGCTGCAATAGTCTCAGCATTCGGAACCAATGGCTCGAATGGCAATGCTTTTTCTGTAGCAATACGGGTTAACATCATTCTAAAAGCATCGGAAACCGTTAAACCCATGCTAGCCAATACAACAGAAGCTTCTTCTTTGATACGCTCATCAATTCGCGCTCGAACGACAGTATTCGCGGCCATAATCATTCCCCACTAAACACAATTATATTGGGCCACATCGTAGCACATAAGGAGCATGGGAGGGCCAGGTCTAGAATCGTAGCCTACATATCTAGACCTGGCCCTGTTTTGCTGATTTTTCTAGGATAAATTGACATGCCAATCGAGCGTATTACAATAGGTCATACATTAATCTGTTAGAGGGAGTACAAAATGATTACACTGAGACTTGACCCCGAGTTAGAACAGACCATCAGCAACATTGCCCATCAAATGGGGCTAAGCAAATCTGAACTAATAAGAAGAAGTATTACAGAATATATTGATAAATTAGAAAAGCCCTCTGCATGGGAATTGGGCCAAGACGTTTTCGGCAAGTATGCCAGTGATAATGTTAATTTATCAAAAGATAGGAAAAAGCTTGTCAAAGAAAAAATCAGGATAAAGGGATGACAAAGATCTTAATTGACTCTGGTCCATTAATCGCTTTATTCAACTCCAAAGACAAGTATCATGCAGTATCTATCAAATTCGTAAAAAATAATCATAGTGAATTAATAACAACATTAGCTTCTGTTACTGAAACACTCCATTTGCTTGATTTCAACAGAAATGCTCAAGCAGACTTTTTAAATTGGGCAAATGCTGGCGCTATCACTATAGAACCCATCACCCTCGGTGATTTTTCAAGGATAAGAGCGCTAATGTTGAAATACTCAGACCTGCCAATGGATTTTGCAGACGCCTGCCTTGTATTCTTAAGTGAAAAACTAAACATCAGTGAAATTGCAACAATCGATAGAGATTTCGATGTGTACCGAACAAAAACCAAGAAGCCATTTACGATACTTTTATAAGAGCGAGCGAGAGGGCCAGGTCTATATTCGTAGTCTACATATCTAGACCTGTCCCTGTTTTGTTCCTGTTTTGTTTCAAGTTATTGGGAATTTTCAGACAAACCCAATATTCAAAGATCTGCCACGCTTGCTAGCAATGATGGCACATGCTAGCATTACTGTAGTGACATTATAATTATTATTGGAGAGAATTATGGCAAGCTTGAGCGTCAGAAAACTTGATGAGGATACCTATGAACGCTTGCGGGTTCGAGCTGCAAAACATGGCGTTTCAATGGAAGAGGAAGCCCGCCGAATCTTAAAACAAGCAACTTCGGCACCAGAACGGATAGGCGATTTATTCCTGGATTATTTTGGCCCCTCCAATGGGGCAATATTGGAACTTCCGACTAGGGAACCACACGAACCATTGACTCTCTCGCAATGATCATTCTTGACACCAACATCATTTCGGAAATGATGAAGCCGTCGCCCAAAAAATCAGTATTAGATTGGCTTAACGATCAAGAGTCGGCATCATTGTATTTAACAACGATTAGCGTCGGAGAAATTGGCTATGGTATTCGGGCCTTACCGGCTGGCAGACGACGCCAGTTACTATCAGAGAGCTTTGAAGCGCTGCTGGTAGCCGCTTTCGAGAACCGAATTCTGGGTTTTGATGAAACCGCAGCGCGACAATATGGCGAAACAATGAGTAACCACAAAGAAATGGGGCGTCCACTGAGCTGTTTAGATGGACAGATCATTGCCATAGCTCGAACCAATGCCTGCGCTATCGCCACGCGGAATGTCCGGGATTTTGAGTGCTGTGGGTTAACGATCATCAACCCTTTCGACGCATAACCACTTCAAGCTCATGCACTGCTATTCGTAATAGGCCACAAGATCGGAGGCGTCTTTTCTATGCCCGTATTCAAAAATCAAGTGCACGTGGGAGGGCCAGGTCTAGAATCGTAGCCTACATATCTAGACCTGGCCCTGTTTTGCTGTATGAGCCTATTCTAATACGCCAAACATCTCTGCCAGATAGTTTTTTGCTTCCTTGGGGAAACGGATCATTTGATAAATTTTTTATCTTGGCAATAATACTTTCTTGATATTTGGAGGGGATCCTTGCCAAAGATCTCTGAGCGCTTTTTTTAATCTTTATGGCATAAGTCACTTGACAATGCCAGCTTTGATTTCATCTACCGCTTGTTCAAATGGAATAGTCTCTTCTTCCTCCAACTTTGATGCGTCGTAAGCTCTAATATCATCAAGTTCTTCCATTTCTTCAAGGATACTGTTCCACTCATCAATAAGTATTACTACAGCTTTCTTATTTGATCTTTCGTCAACAATATATTCTGGATGGAATTCAATCATGGCTATCTCCTAAATACAATTTAACCTAGAATCCTCAGTTGGATGGTGCTTAGAATGCATTGTTGTTTATTTCTGGCAAGGCGCAGTGAGGCGTGAACTAGTTCACAACGAATTGCAACGCAGCAAAAGATAAAGAACAGTGTGCTATAAGCATCATAGCGTGGTTCACCTTTAGGGCGTGACATCTGACAAAATATTTGTTCCATTTCATAAGACTGGCCAATGTCGAAGCGATCAACTGAGGAATTTAGGTTCAATGTAAAATCCTTAAAAAAGCACCGAATAATTCCGGACCAAATGAATGATGAGATAAAATTTTTCAAATTGAGGCACTAATTACTGATAAAGCCAGTGTGCCATCAACTTTATATTGACACATATGATGGACTGTTAGCCCTGCCATCTATCGCTTTTCATGGAATACGCAGATTTACTCCAACCTACGTCCGCCGATAATTATCCTCAAAGCGAACAATATCATCTTCTCCCAGATAAGAACCCGATTGCACCTCAATAATGTGTAGCGGCACCTTGCCTGGATTTTCCAATCGATGCGTCGTTCCAAGCGGGATATACGTCGATTGATTTTCCGTCAACAATTCTTCAACGTCATTACGAATGACACGAGCCGTTCCAGAGACAACCACCCAATGTTCCGCACGATGATGATGCATTTGTAACGAAAGCTTCTCCCCCGGTTTAACCATGATTCGCTTGACCTGAAACCTTTGCCCCATATCGATACCCTCATACCAACCCCAAGGGCGAAACACACGAGTATGGAATTCATGCTCTCTACGACTATTTTTTTTCAGGAAATCGGTCACTTTTTTTACATCCTGAGCACGGTCTTTTTCAACAACCAACACCGCATCACTGGTTTCCACAACAAGCAAATCTTTGGCGCCAATCACGGCAACCATACGCGACTCTGCACGAACCAGACTGTCGTTAACATTATCAAGATAAACATCACCGCGCACCACATTACCACTATCATCCTTATCGCCGACTTCCCACAACGCCGACCAAGCACCGATATCATCCCAACCAATATCCGTTGGAATTACAGCCGCATTCTCAGTATGTTCCATCACCGCATAATCAATAGAATCAGCAGGACAAGCAGCGAATGCATCCGAATCTAGGCGACAAAAATCAAGATCATCCGACCCTTCATCCAGAGCCTGCTCACAGGCATTTAGAATATCCGGACGGAATTTTTTCAGCTCATCAAGGAATTGCTGGCAAGAAAAAAGGAACATACCACTGTTCCAGAAATAATCACCGCTAGCAAGAAATTTTTCAGCATTATCAAGATCCGGTTTCTCTACAAATCGATTCACGCGATGCACACCACCCTGATTAAGCACTTCACCAAACTGTATGTAACCATAACCGGTTTCTGGTGCATCTGGGACAATACCGAAAGTCGCTAGAGACCCATCTTTAACGGCCTGCAAACCGACATCAATCGCATGATGAAAAGCCACCGTATCGCGTATCAAATGATCTGCTGGCAGCAGTAACATCACCGCGTCCGGGTCACGTTTGAGTAACGCAAGCGCAGCGATAGCGGCAGCTGGTGCAGTATTCCGCCCAACTGGCTCAAGATAAATACCAATCGGCGTCACATCAATTTCACGCATTTGTTCAGCGATTAAAAAACGATGATCATTATTACAAACGATTAACGGCTGACCGATCTGCGCATGACCAGCGAGGCGCTGCACGGTATCTTGCACCATAGTACGCTCAGAAGCCAACGCCAGCAGTTGTTTTGGCAACGCAGTACGAGACATGGGCCATAGACGAGTACCAGATCCACCAGATAGAATAACGGGATATAGAGTCATAGTATCAGACCAAAAAAATTACAATAATTTAGATTTAGTTACAATGTCTTACCTGAATCACATCTCTATTTCTCATTAACAAACTAAGACGTGTCATTTTAATAGAGATTTTCGGATCACATCATGGACGCTTGATACCAGCGATACGCATCCTCAAGACCTTCACGAAGTTTGATTTTCGCTTGCCAGCCCATGTTCGTCAATCGTGACACATCCATCAATTTACGCGGTGTACCGTCTGGTTTGCTTGAATCAAACACAATGCTTCCAGAAAAACCGGTTATTTCCGCAATTAATCCGGCAAGCTCGGCTATCGTCACATCCTGCCCCGTACCAACATTAATATGCGACAACATCGGCTGTGTATTCGCTTCGTAATCCGCCAATGGCAAATCCAATACAAAAAGCGATGCCTCAGCCATATCATCTACATGCAAAAATTCACGGTAAGGCTTGCCACTCCCCCAGATCACAACTTCCGGCGCTCCTGTCGCTACAGCCTCGTGAAACCGTCGTATCAAAGCTGGTACCACATGACTATTTTCCGGATGAAAATTATCGCCCGGCCCATATAAATTAGTCGGCATAACACTACGGTAATCCACACCATACTGCCGGTTATAGCTTTCACATAGCTTAATACCGGCAATCTTAGCGATTGCATATGGTTCGTTGGTTGGTTCCAGCATTCCTGTTAGAAGGCTATCCTCACTCATTGGCTGCGGGGCAAGTTTGGGATAAACACATGAACTTCCCAGCAATAACAAACGATTCACCCCTGCCTCCCAGGCCTGATGCACAACATTACATTCCATCATCATGTTCTGGTAAATGAATTCAGCGGGATACGTGTTATTCGCATGGATTCCACCAACCTTTGCCGCAGCCAGTATCACCACATCAGGACATTCACTTGAAAAGAAATCTCGTACTTGAGCTTGTTCAATTAGATCTAGTTCAGCGTGCGTGCGGGTAATCAGTTCAATTGCCTCACCACTTTCTTGCCTTGCTTGCAAACGCCGTATAATGGCCGACCCAACCATACCCCTATGTCCTGCCACATAAATCTTTGTCATTATTTAACCTATAAAAAAAGAGGTGCAACGCTGAATGGCTTGACATCCAAACGTGTCGCATCTGTATACGCAATGGTTTGGAATGGCGTTAGCTCAGTGTTCCGCACATAAACCAGAATGTCCACCGTCAAACCAAGTGCTTGCTCCAGTCCCATTTTTATTTTTGCCTGTTCGATTCTGAGAAGCCGCCGATCCACTTCAAGCAGAATATCAACATCCCCACCTCTAGCCTGGTCGTTCAAACGGGAGTCAAACAAATATACCGCCGCAGTATCACCGAAAGAGCGTGATACAACCTGGGTGATAATTTGGACTTGTTTTGTTGTCAGTCGCATATTGCGGTTCAATCCACCTGGATTCGCTTCACCCAAATTTCTGATAATACACCGTATGGATTCTGCTAATTCATGATCAATAGGGTTTTGTCAGAATATTAGAGGCCACTTACATTGAATCAATCATCCTGCTTAAACCATCTTCTATCGTATAAGGCGCCTTAAATCTCATGGACTGAAGATTTTTTGTTTCCACAACTGTGCTTGCACAAAATTTCTTAATTCGAACACTGCTCAAAGGTAACTTCTTTCCTGATACAAGAGCTAATACGTCAAAAAAATATCCAGCAACCAAGCCTAAAGTATAAGGAATCGTAATATTACCCTCTGATTTAACGCCTAATTTAGTTTGCAAAAAACCAACTAATTCCTTCGTCGAAAGATCAGGTTTATCCGCATAGTTAATAAGTTGTAAAGAAACAGGAAGATCAGCACAATCCATTAGAAACTTTGTGATATTCCCAATATAAGCCATAGATTTTTTATTTTTCCCGTTCCCAACCATAAAAAATCTTTTCTTTCTAATCTGGTCAATTAAGTTAAATACATTACCAATATTATTTTCACCAAAAATTACTGATGGTCTGACAATAATCAATGCCCTATCTTTACCCCTTTTATACCACTCACAAAAAACCTTTTCAGCTTGCAGCTTACTTTTACCATAATCATTAAACGGAGCAACAATACTATCCTCCTTAGTACTTTTAGCATTCAATGGATATACTGCAACAGAGCTAATAAATATTATTTTTTTTATATTGTTATGTTCAGTAGCGTAAGTAAGATTTTCTGCCCCCCCCACATTGACATCATAATAAAGACTCACAGGTGAAACATCATCTCGATGCTCAGCTGCAAGCATATAAACAATGTCTATTCCATCAAGCGCTTTAACTAAGTCTTCTTTTTTTCTAACATCACCAATAATTGTTAGCGAAGGATAGGCCTCACTTTTTACTTTATCGTAAATTTGAACTTTATGGCCTGCTTTCAACAATGTGCCAACTAATCTAGTACCAACAAAGCCACTTCCTCCAACTATCAAACATTTCATGCTTCACACCCTCTCAATCAAGTTTCTATATTTTTCAGAAATCACATTTAGTGTGTATTTATCGTCAAATGCTTTTCTCGCATTTAGCGACTTACAACGAAGCAAATTTGTATCGGCTGAATACATTAGAATCTTCTCTGCCAACTGTTTACAATCGCCCGGATATACATTTTCGCCGCAATCATTTTTTATAATTTCACGAGAAGTCTCCGTTTTCTTATCAGCAATACTGATAACCGCCTTTCCAGAAGCCAATACTCCATAAAGCTTACTAGGCACACACAAGCCTGTTATTTCTTCTTTAAGCGAAATTAAGGCCAAATCACAGGCGGTTAAAGTAAGAGGGAGTTTTTCAAATGGCTGGAAAGGTTTTAAAGTAATATTTTTAAGTTTATGTTTATCAATCACATGCTGAATATTTGGTAATTGACCTCCTTCACCAATAAATAAAAAATGCACTTTTTTATTATCTTTTAATATTTTTGCTGCTCCAAGCATAGTTTCAAAGTCGTGGAATAAGCCCAAATTACCAGAATACTGAACAACAAACTTATCATTTAACCCCCACTCGATTAATTGAGGATGATTTTCTCTTGGATATGGCTTGATGAAGTTACCATCCGCCCAATTCTCTATCACTTCAATTTTTTCTTGATGATGCTTGCTTATTTCAGCGTCAATAACTGCCTTCATACAGGAACCAAGAACAACAATTTTTGAAGCCCTTGCATATGAAAACCGATTTAATTTTTTCCACAATTTCTCAATCATCGACCCCTCTTTAATCTTTCCAAGCTTGACTGCCACATCGGGGTAGACATCATGAATAATCAGAACATATTTTGTTCCACGTATCAAATTATTGACACATGCAACCCAAAGCAAAAGAGGAGGGTTTGTTACTGTAATAAGGACATCAGCCTGACGTCTGAAAAGAAGATTAAATAATGCTGATAATGTAAAGCTAGCTGTGTTTATTATTCGACCTATTGTCGTATTTTTATTTAACTTTGTTGACCAAACTCTTTTAATACAAACACCATTATGTTCAACCATTTTAGGCAGCAATTTTTTTACCAATAAGTAAGCTGGTTGCCCAGCCAACCCATCAACCATGTACTCTGCTTGTTTTAGCTTAAATGCAATCCCTGAGAGCAAAACAGATGTTGCCATTTCTTCAGGCCAGAAATAATGCGACAAAAATAGAATTGATTTTTTTTCTTGTTTTTTCAATGTGATTACCTACGAAAATATATCATTAGATAAATTTGAAACTCGCGATTACAGCATTAAAATTTTTTTAACCCATAATCTACCATTCATCATTACTATAGAAACAAGATGAAATTGGTTCAACGGCAGCCCTAATATAATTTATATCTTCTGATGAAAGCTTTCTTTTCCATGCATAAGCATTAGCTTTACTATCCCTTTTATGTGTGTGAACACTCCGCGCATCCCGAGGATTAGATGAGCTAGTCGTTTTCAAAAGTACTTCTCTTGTTTTCTCACCATATTCAATTTGCATATGCTGAAAAACGATTGAGAAATTATGAAATGGATCTATTGACAAGTCTTCATGTTTGACAAATAACCATTCATTGTGATGTTTCTCTTTCAATTTGTTTATTTGAGAATGTGTGATTTTCCATAACAGAATCGCTTGATCTAATAAAGATTTTTCTTTTATTGAATACTCATATATTTCATCATGAAAGTTAACAAGTTCATTTTTCATAAGTAAATCTTGCATTAGAAAATGAGAAAATGGATGCCCCCATCCAACTCTAAGGATGCTATTTACAAAAGCTGCAGGATGCCTAATTAACACCAAAACATCCGAATTAAATGTTGAATAAAACCATTCACTAGAAAAAAGAGCCAATGGGTCTTTGATTATTGTTCTGTATTCATCACGCCTCATAATCTGCGCGGTCATATTTAATTTCGCGTATTTAAAAAAACGTCCTAGTGATTTTATTGAGTTAACCATTTGCAACGCTTTCGAATAGTTAAACGAAAAAGAAATCATTTGCTCCAACAACTTTTTACAATTCAAATCACCGGTATCGCTGATACAATAATACCAATAAGGAAAAAGACCAAGATTAAATGGATTATTAATATTAAATGGCTCTTGCAGGTAGGATGTTCTAGGTGCAGATGCTACTACTTTCCCGACCCAAGTTGTACCCGATCGATGTGCCCCAACAATAAGTATTGGTTTATTTAAGCTCACCTTATTCAATTCAATTTATTGAGTTCTAAAAATCGCCAGAAAGTAAAGTATCACAGCATCCTGGTGCAGTCTGGCGCAACTAATAATATCAAGTTCACTCACAAACAACATTGACATAGCAGTTACCCTTCCAGGACAACCATGATTTTACAATGCATTTCTGAATTCATTGTAGATTAATACACTTTATGTATTTATCCATTGCCCATCCGACTCTTGCGTAAATAAAGACCTATATCATCAACACCATATTTGCCTGACCCAATTACCGAAAGTCTTACAGTCTGCACTTAAATTTTGTACCAGCTCAGTTAGAAGACAAACCAAACTTAATGCCAAGACTACCATTACATCTTTGGTTTCTTGATTGTACTTTTTCATCTTCCTAGTTCTTTTATTTTTAAATCAATAGGATTCCGTTAAAAAACATTGTCATCACATAGTACGCAACTAACATAAGCATAGGAGTTTAACAACATACAATACAAGTCAAGATATGCAGAAATATTGTTTTATGCAAAGATCCATCATGAACAACATATTCATAAATGGTTGAGAACTAACGCTACATCTCAATTAATAATCGTAACTACTCACTCCACATTTCCTAAGCCTTGCTTGCCAAAGTAATTCAGACTGTATTCGACGGGCTTAGTAAGACTTTAACTTTATATATCTTCTTCTTTACGATAAAATTTTGCTAACTCTTATAAACCTATCCTTTCATTCTAATAAAAATTTGGGCTAAGTAATGTGAGAAAACTCACAGACAAAGTATGAAAAATCATCCTGAATGAATGGACTTTAGACGAAGAAAGCCGACACTTGGCTTACTTAATCGCTCAGATCGGAGCAACAATATATCAGCCACGAATATTACGGTAACCTGTCTATTATGAAAATGGAGCAGAGCATAAGCCAAAAAGGAAATTGCTAGGATAACTCCCCGACAGAATGAATCGCCCCGGGTTTACAGGAGACACTATTTCTTGAGAGGATAGTGTTATGGGCACCTCTAAAAATTCAAGTTGCAAAAATGGTTCATCCGGTAAACGCGTACTTATACCCTCAACCGACTGGAGCTGAAGTGGTACCGCAAAATTGGACAAGTTGTTAAGCTCTGATATGTGATAAATAGAGAGAGACAATCATGAGCAAGAAACGCACACAATATTCACAAGGATTCAAAGCCAAAATAGCGTTGGCGGCAATACGTGGAGAAGAGACGGTACCGCAATTAGCCGCTCGTTATCATATCCATCCCACGCAGATTAATAGCTGGAAACGTCAATTAATTGAAAAAGCCGGTGATCTGTTTGGCAAGAATAATGACGCCAATAATAAAAGCGGTCACAGTGCCGACGACTTACATCGCGTGATTGGGCAATTGACGGTAGAACGTGATTTTTTAGCCAGAAAGCTCGATCATTAAGTGTTGCCAAGCGCAAAACAATGATTGGGCGCCACGGAAAACTAAGCCAATCCCGTCAATGCCATTTACTGGGTGTTGCACGCTCGACGTATTATTATCAGCCACACCCCACAGATGAGGGTGAATTGATTTTGCTGCGTCAAATGGATGAGCAGTATTTGAAAACACCGCAGTATGGTTCACGCAGTTATGCTACGTGGTTCAGGCGTCAGGGAATTGTGATAGGTCGTAAGAAAGCAACTTCAATGATGAAGATGCTGGGCATTATTAGCACAGCACCAAAGCCCAAAACCAGTATTGTGGCCAAGCAACACAAGAGGTATCCCTATCTGCTCAAAGGCAAGGCCATCAATCGTCCCAACCAAGTTTGGGCGACTGATATCACCTACGTGCCGATGGCAAAAGGTTTTGGTTATCTTGTGGCCATCAAGGACTGGTATTCGCGTAAAGTACTGAGTTGGCGCTTATCTAACACACTGGACGCTGATTTCTGTGTCCAGGCTTTGGAGGCTGCCATCCAGGATCATGGCTGTCCACAAATCATGAATAGTGATCAAGGTGTGCAGTTTACCAGTGAGGCATTTACATCAACACTAAAAGCCAATGGTATACAGATCAGCATGGATGGCAAGGGCTGCTACTATGACAATATTTTCGTTGAACGACTATGGCGTACAGTCAAGTATGAACACCTATACACTCAGGAGTTCAGCAATCTAAAGGAGGTAAGGAAAAGTTTAAATGTTTGGTTCAACTGGTACAATCAGGAGCAATTTCATCAAAAGCTTGATGATCTAACACCAGATGAAGTTTACTATCAGAAACATGCAATTCCTCAGGCTGCCTGAGCTTGATTAACCAACCATGTTAGAGCTTAATTTATCTTCAGGTTGTCTCGTTAAAGGGAACCACTTCAGTATATTTTCTCTTAACTGGGGTGTCCGGGTCTATTAGACCATGTCAATATTGGCTTTAACTGCGAACCAAATGATGATCCTGGCGACTTAAAAAACAACCAGGCAAGTCTTAAAAATAGAATTTAAAGCACACCCTAGGAAAATTACGCCTTAAAATTGGTAAAATCTCAGGAATGACCATATAAAATTATAAAAATGCTGATATTTGAGCGTATTTGGATTTAAATTTAGCTTAATTCGATTTGCCGCCACTTACGTGCTTGGTCTTAACGGAGTTTTGCAAGAGGCTCGGGTGTTAAAAGTTTGAAATATTTACTTGTGATTCTGCATAAATGCCATCTAGTTAAGATTATTTATGACAATCATTGTGATAACAAATTGTTTAAAATTAGCGTGATTATAAATAATGCGAAAAATTAAAAAATACTTGCACTTCATTAAAGGGCAGCTTCTTACATACTGGCCAAATGAAACCAGACGTTTGAATAAAGGCAATGAGTTTGTGCTGGTACTTGCTAGTGCTCATAAAGTGGGGAGTACCTGGTCTTATAAAATGATCTCTGATTTAAAAATTTTCCGTCAATGGATTGTTCCGCATACATTTCGGGCGAATATCAGAAATAAAGGGCTATTAGATCTACATAAAAATAATGTTGATAGCTATTTGAAAAAATTTAAGCACTATCGGCTTTTTAAATCTCACTCTTTACCACCATCCTGGCATTCAACATGTAATGTGAAATTCCTTACGGTTTTTAGAGATCCTAGAGATGTCGTTATATCGAATATATTTTACCTGGCTAATCTTGATTCAAGGTTAGGTGGTTGGCCAGACTTGATAGATATGCCTCTTAAAGATCGAATTGCTGCATATCTAAATAAAGGTATATATGACCTTCAATTAATGGAAAAGTGGTTTTTATATAATGACTGTCACAAGATATTTTATGAAGAAATGCTTGAAGATCCAGACGGCGTTATGAAGAAAGTATTTGAGGATATGAATTTAATTGTATCGTCGGATGAACGTTGCAGAGTGGTGAGTAAGAATGATTTTAAAAAACTGTCTAAAGGAAGGAAGACAGGCCAAGCTGATACCAAATCCTTTTTTAGAAAGGGCGTAGCAGGTGACTGGAAAAATTACTTTGGTGAAGAAGAAAAGGATTTATTTAAAACTCAATGCAATGGACGATGGAATAAATTGTTGCTTGATTTGGGTTATGAAAAAGATGAAAACTGGTAAATTAATCAAATTTTTCAAAATATGGCTATAGGAAAAATAAACCACCTTTTCCATGAGTTTTGAATGAACTGAAAGTAGGCTCGGTTGACAATGTAATGATCAAGCAAAACCGGGCACTTTTTTAGCAGCCTTTCTATAAAATACATGTTCAAATTCTAACAGCGATTGGTAGCCTAATTTTGAGTGCGTACGTTTTTCATTGTAGGAAACAACCAAATAGTCGCCTCTGAATAGTTATTCAGGGGCGACTATTTGGCCATGGGAAGATCGAAATTTTAAGTTCTCTCCATACTAATAACATTGCAATTAAATTCTGCGTGGAAAGTATAAGTGCTGCTGCAACTGCAGCACCTAAAATTCCATACTCAGGAACTAACCATGAATTTAATAATAACCCAAGAATTACACAAAACAATAAATTATTACGCATGAGTCGCTCATTCCCTGTCATCATCAATAAGTATCCTACAGAGCCCGTTGCCACATTAATAAATTGACCAATTGCCAGAATAATCAGAACTGTAGATCCTTGCTTAAATTGGTCGCCAAATATAGACAGTATCCATTCTGGAAAAAATATAAATAACAATAATACAGGGGATGCTAACAGTACCATGAGCTTAGCTGAGTTGCGTGCCACCGATCCTAACGCTTCCATTTCCCCTCGCTGGTATAGTGCCGAGAATTTAGGTGCTGCAATACTATTGACAGCTATCAATACAAAACTGGTCAACATCGCAGTCCTGCTAGCTGCATTATATACCCCAACATTTTCACTACTTTCCCACACTCCTAGAAACAATATGGGCGACAAGGTTATAAACATATTCATAACCACAATACCAAAAAGAGGCATACTGGTAGTTAACAATTCACCACTACTAAACTCAGGGGAATTGTTCTTAAACAACAATGTTGCTTTTTTCCAGAACCGCCACCCAAACAGAAAAGTCATAGTAACAGCAAATATATAACCCCAAACTGATGCATCAATACCATAATTAGGCACAAACAGTATAGCTACCACACAGGTGAGCAATGGCACACAAATACTTAGAATAGAAACTGAGGCAGCAATTCTCTTTAGTCCCTGCAAAGCTTTGGCATGTAAAGTGAGAAGTGCCAAGGGTACAACACCGATGGTCATGATGCTCAAAGGGCGAATCAATTCTGGTTTAGCAAATATCACATCACTAATCCACGGTGACAGCAGATAGATAAATATGGATAGAATTGATGAAACCACTAACGAAAAAAGCATCGCTTTTTGATAAATTCCCAATACTTTATTGGGCTGTTCAGATGCAATATTGGCAGCTATAAACCTAACCAATGCATTTTCCATTCCGACTCTTCCTATTGCAGCGACTATCGTCACAATGGTAAGTGTCAAAAAGAAAATTCCGGAACCTTCAGCACCGAGAAGCCTTGCCAATACCACATTCAAGGCAAAAGCAAGCCCAGCTGCAAGCACCTTGAGCACAAAAGCGATTGATGCGCCATGCAGCAACTCCTGCATGTGGTCATCAAACCCAATCAGTATTTTTTTAATCACTTTTATACATCAAAAAAAAACCCTATTAAACCGCTTGATACAATATGCCCATCTGTAGCCCACCCCCATAAATCGACTAATTCGCAATTCAGGATTACCCGGGTATTCATACATAATTAATATGTCGACATTTATTTAGGTTTTACAAAGTTTTTTAGGATTAACATCGGCACACCCTCAAGCAACGATCTTATTTCAAAATGCTAAGCAGTTTTCTCAGCTTCTTTGATACAATTACTATCTGAATTTCAATTTTATCATTTTATATATCTCCTCATCTTCTCCTGCACCAGCACAGTCAAATGTGCTACAAGTATGAATTCCTCTTTTAACATTTATTTTCCACTTTTCCTCTTTTTTTACGGTAAGATCTCCTGCAACCCGTAGTTGCAAACACAGGTCTATATCCACCTGTTTAAGTGCCAAAAAGTTCATTATGGAACCAAGTACCGCATGAGGGTCTCTACATAATTCTTCGTATGTTACTAAATGGTGGTTGGTTGGATCATGCGTACAATAATATTGGCTTCTTTTAATATCCCTACGCCACTGTTTATTTACAATTCTCTTTGGACGAGAAAAATAATCCAGTTTATATTTTAAGGATGCTTTTTCCCATGAATGAAAAACAGCAGGAAACCTCCTTATTAAATGAACAAACTTTGCTTGATGAGATATTTTTTTTATAACTGGGATTCTTCTTAGATGGACAGTTGATTTTTCTGACCAGGTGTTTTTGTTTGCGTGAAGTGCTGCTTTATCCATTTTAGCCATCCAATAATGATCCATATCACTACTATATGAAATGGAAGATAATTCGTCATAACTATATTGTATTTGGTTTTCATCGAAAAAACGCCGGATAATTTTACGGTCAAATCTGGGCCTTCGAACAAAAAAAACATCGGATAACGGAACGGACAAGCCCAGCTTATCAAATGGACAAATATATCGATGAAAAAAATAGTGTGATTCAGTAAAGCCCATTACGTCAGGATGTGATGCAATTACAGATTGCAGAAGCGAAGTTCCAGACCTTGGAAATCCTACTACAAAAACTTGATTAATCTTTTTCATTACAAAGCGTAGCAATAAGCTCATCACCATACTTCGAAAACTCCAGCTTTTCATTGTGTAGCCGTAGTGCTTCAGATTGGTACATCTCATAATTACCAGATATTTTTGCTAATGCAATATGAATATTCCTAATATTATCAATTGCCACACCACATCTAAATTCGTCAAAGATTTCTTTAAATGTAAACTGACCTGTTGTTATAGTCGGTTTGCCATATTTCATAAACATATTAAATTTTCCAGAGGAGAAGCCCATATATTCGATATTATCTCCCCCTGTAGGCAAATCATAATTCACGTAGATAGCAAGCCCCACATACGATGATGCGTATAAATACTTAATTTCCTTATAAGGCACAGGTCTTGACGAGAACACTATTTTTTCATCTATCTCATCAAGTACAACATTCATTTTTCTGCCAGCATGAATAACAATTACATATTCCTCCGATAGTTGTCTTGCAACAAAATTGAGATCTACAATCATCCTTTTTGCAAAACCAATCGACCCAGGATGCAAAAGTATTTTTTTCTCTCTACTAATCCCTAGCTTATCATGCAGATAAAAACTTTCACTGATTTTTGCTTTTCCAGACTCAGCATTTGGTAAAAGTAATATCTTATCAAGAAATAAATTATTTGCTGACTTTAATAACCCCCTCCTCCATTTGTCCTGTGTGATCACCAAACTGACTCTCCTACTTATAAAAGCTTCTAATTTCTTATATAACTTCCAGGCCGGGTTCTTCAATTCGGAGCCAATTAGTACCTCAAGCGATAGATAAATTATTTTCGTCCGAGTGAAAAAAGAAATAAAGTAAACTTCAAATAAACTAAGTGGTTCAATAGCAATAACATATGAATATTTCTTTCCTTTCATTTTATTGATTAGAAAAAAAATTGTTGTCGACAGGGAGGATAATAATCGTAAAATACTTTTCCCTGCATAAGTATCCATTGGAAACAAGCTGATATTGTCCCCCTTTACCACATTCTCATTATAACCAGGGTATTTTGCAAAAAATATATCCACCTTGTATCCTGCACTTGTTAAAGTCCGAATTAACTCATGTTCAATCGGATGAATGCAAAAAAACGAACTATGTTTAATAACCCCAATTATTTTCATGTTTTCATCACTCCTTGTCTCAATAATAGTCTTCGATATCATTCCTGCCCCTTCCGGATTCTTATACCTTCGTTACATTCTCGTTGTTTAATACGATAGCGCTTTATGGGGGGAATCATTCCATGACCCTTCAATTTTCCAGTTTTCGCTCCAAAACATAGAAAACATATCCCGAGAAATTAAAGATAATCTTTTTTTCGATTTTTATTGATCTTGTTATTTTTAGATTCAAACCAGAAAAATGATGCTATGGCACATGCAATAACCAACCTGTCAAAACCAGATAAAGCCAGAAACAATCCCCCATACAAGAAATAAAAGCAGAGAAATACCATAAGAATTAATTCAGGCTGTGAACGCAGAAATCTATGTTTCCAACATTTGTACAACAAAACTAATACAAAATAGGCTAGCAACAGATAAAACAAAGCTCCCAATTTCCCAGCCTCGTAAGAGGCAACCAAAAAATACCCATGAATTAGTGTTGAACCTTCCTTTTCCTTTTCAAAAGCTTCACTGCCAACATATGGCACAATGTGGTTTTTCGCAAACGCACTATGTCCATTACCAATCATTTTTGCTTCAATAAAATCATTAAATACAGTCATCGTAATGGCTGCACGGAGAGTATTGGACATATCTCGCCTATTCCCAGATGTTTCATCTGTATATTGATAAATAGCAATAAATGAATAAACCACAAAAGGGATAATTGCTAACATTAATATTTTGTTTATGTTTAGTTTACTCGATGAATGGGACATATATGAATAGCAAAACACTATTAACATGACTAATGCCAATCCACGAAAATCAAAAAAAACATTAATCACCACCAAAACAAATATCAATAGATGAGTAAGTCGAACAGGAAAAAGTAACGCGCTCAGAGCAACTATGGCAAAAGATACCCCTTCTCCAATCCCTAGCCGCCAAAATTTATACGCACTTAAAAAATCTTCATAAACCACACTAAGAAGAATGGTATTACACACTCCATATCCAATAAAAACAAATGGAAGGAAAGATGGGTACTCAGAATGTTTTGCGAGAAAGATTGCTAACAGAAGTAATGAAAGTAATTTCAACACATCATAAATTATCTGCCTCAGCAACTCATTAGCAGCGATATCACTTACAATCTGAGCAAATATATAAAGCAAGAAAACCACTAACAATAGCGAAAACTTCTTCGGTACATAGATAACGCTATTCCCTTTTCTAATAGAGTCATAAAAAAATGATAGTGGGATGAATATTAATGCGAAAAGCTCCGTAAGCGACATCCCACCAAACGCCTGTATAGACAACCCACACCCCAGTGAGAAAAAATAAATATTTTTTAACCACATAAACTTAAAGCTACTGAGTTTATCCCATTAAGAAAAAGGATTGGTACCGTCGTATCTATTTAGCACTTATCAACACTTGCTTTACCGCATTCACTACTTTCTTGACATCACTTTCTTTAAGAGCGAGTCCGCTGGGAAGATAGAGCCCTCTTTTATACAATCTTTCTGATACTGGATGACTATCACCGATAAAAAGACCTTCTCTGTTGAATATTGGCTGCTGATGCATTGGATAAAAAAAAGGGCGAGTCCCAACCCCTTTCTCCCCCAAACGCGACATAAAACCTCGTGCATCAATCGGAAAAGAATCTTTCAGAACAATTCCAAATACCCAGAATAAGTTATCTGCATAGTCAGTTCTTTCCAAAGGTAACTCTAATTCATCAATTTCTTTTAGCGCTTCCAGATACCAAAGGCCAATACTCCGTTTGAGTTTTAAGTGAGTTGGCAACTGTTCAAGTTGCGCAAGACCAACAGCCGCTTGTAGATTTGTCATTCGGTAATTCCATCCTAATTCGTAATGGACGAATCTCTCTGAGTTAACAAAACATAGATTCCTCAGGCTACTGCAACGCTCAGCAAGAATTGGGTCATTTACTGACACCATCCCCCCCTCTCCAGTAGTAATATGCTTATTCGGATAAAAACTAAAGACACTTACATCCCCAAATCCTCCACAAGGCTTTTCTTCATACTCTAATCCAATCGCTTGAGCAGCATCCTCAATGACGCTGATATTATATTTCTTAGCTAAAGCCATTAATGGATTCATATCAACAGGAAGTCCGTATATGTGAACAGCCATAATTGCTTTAGTTTGCTCTGTGATAAGAGACTCTATTTCCCAAACATTCATATTCCATGTATCGGGTTCACAGTCTACTAGTATTGGAGTTGCACCTGCTCGATATATAGCAGCAGCACATGAGATAATTGTAAAAGTAGGCATAATCACTTCATCACCAGCCCCAATCTTCAAGGCTGCTATCGCCACATCCAATGCTGCTGATCCATTGCATACAGCTACACTACTTTTACGACCAACGACTTCTGAAAAGTAATTCTCAAATTTGGAGACAAATGGCCCTTCTGATGAGATCCAACCTGTATCTATACATTCTTCAAGATATTTTTTTTCATTTCCTGCCAGCAACGGTTCATTGACTGGTATAAATTCTTTGGTCATTTAGCTTTCATCCCCTAAGTTATCTATTCCAGAGAACCTAGTCTTATCATTTTCTCCTGCATACGGCCCCTGCTTAACCTCGATCATTTCCACATTATCTAACACTGAAAAACCGTGACCACCACCGGATAACAGAATCGTATCACCTGCACAAAGAACCCTGCTATCCAAATAGACTTTATCATCATCATAAAAATCTACTTTCAAACGTCCAGATCGAATAAATAATACTTCATGAGTATAGAGCACCTCCCTAACCACTAGGTTATGGATATGCGGTTCAATCACCTTGCCCTTGGGATGCTTCATGTATGCCACTTGTTGAGAAAGATGATTTTCTGTAAAAAAATGGATTCCATCTTTCTGAAATGAAGCTCTTATTATAATCGCGAACAACTTGCCATTATGTTTGACTTCTTCAGTATCATTCATATTTAGACCACCCTAATCTTGTAGTTAAAGCCAGTATCTCTAGCTTCTCTGAATATGCATGTTGACAACTTGCCACAAATTTCCTCCAGCACGCTCAACACAGATTTCTTCTTAATTTGGCAACAAGCTATTAATACTCAAAAACCCTTTTATTGAATGATACCTAGCTGCTATATGTTGCAAAATATCTTCAATTACAATCTAACATCAACAGAAATAGAGGATCATATGTTTCATCGCCATCAACCCAATATTTTAGTTTCCGATGTTAGTGCGCATTCGCAGTGACAAGAATACGACTCTCTTTCAGAGAACAACAACTTGTAGGATACCTGTGTAGAAAACAATTCCTTACATCACATGCTCTACCGGCCACAATTAAGAATGTGCATATTCAAGTCATGATAGCATTCTTGGCACCCTCCAACTCCTGCCTCGCAACATTGGAGATTTTGACGTACAGCATGCTTTCTTAAATATTTCTTCCATTAGTATGCCATGCAGCGTTCCTTTCCGATATATTCGAATCAAGGGGGAGGGGGGGGCAGACACCATTGTTTCTGTTTGTCAAAAGATCATATGTAACACGATTGACGCCTTTTAAATTACACTTTCAGGGTGTCTCTAAAGAATCCATATTTCATCCCTACTGCTGTGTTACGGAAATAACTTCTTACTTAAATACCGACCCTACGCTGCACTGTTAACTATCTCCACCCCTTGCATCTGAATAAACTCTAGATCTTTAAAAGTATCTTCAAATACGTTCTCAATTCTTTCGGTTTCAACACACAAAGGCCAAGAAAGATACAAAAAAATTGCTAGTCTGTGTCAAAAACCGCATCTCTTAATTGATTGTGACATTTTACAGTTTATCCCTTAGCTTCATTGCGACGCACTATCTATCCCTTGTAATCATGTACACTGTATCCTTGTTGCTTGACTAGCCTATACTTCTCAGCCGATTTCAAGTCTTCTCGCATCATCTCTGCAACTAACTCTTCAAAACTAATCTCAGGCGTCCAGCCCAATTTCTCCTTAGCCTTGCTTGGATCACCCAGCAAAGTTTCCACCTCTGCCGGACGAAAATAACGTGGATCTACTCGAACAATCACATCACCGTTCTGATCAGTACCCGTTTCATTCAGGCCTTCACCATGCCATGTGATTTCTATACCCACTTCTTTCGCTGCAATATTTACAAAATCACGCACGGAGTATTGCACACCAGTCGCGATGACAAAGTCTTCCGGCTCATTTTGCTGCAACATCATCCATTGCATCCGTATGTAATCTTTAGCATGCCCCCAGTCACGCTTGGCATTCATGTTTCCTAAATACAAGCAATCTTGCAGTCCCAGCTTTATACGCGCTAATGCACGTGTGATTTTCCGGGTAACAAAGGTTTCGCCACGATTGGGAGATTCATGATTAAATAAAATGCCATTACAGGCATAGATGCCGTAGGACTCACGATAATTCACGGTTATCCAATAAGCATATAATTTCGCTGCTGCATAGGGTGAACGCGGATAAAATGGTGTTGTTTCAGATTGCGGAATTTCCTGCACTTTGCCGTACAGTTCAGAAGTTGATGCTTGATAAAAGCGCGTTTTCTTTTCCATACCAAGGATACGAATGGCCTCAAGCATGCGTAGTGTGCCAATGGCATCTGAATCAGCTGTATATTCCGGTTCTTCAAACGACACTGCCACATGTGATTGAGCTGCCAGATTATAAATCTCATCGGGCTGCACCTGCTGGATAATGCGAATCAAACTGGATGAATCCGTCATGTCGCCGTGATGCAAAACAAAGCGTAAATCTTTTTCGTGGGGGTCTTGGTAGAGATGATCGATACGGTCGGTATTGAATAGAGACGTGCGGCGTTTGATACCGTGCACTTCATAACCCTTTTCCAGAAGAAATTCGGCCAAATAAGCGCCATCCTGACCTGTTACGCCAGTAATCAGCGCTTTTTTATTCTCGGACATCGGAAAACCTTTTTATCATTATTCTTAAATAACTTAACTTCAAACATCTACAGATGAGGATCTAAAATACACCACACAGTATTTGTTTCACAGCATCCCTTCTTGCTTCAGAATGAAAATAATTGCAACGAACAGCTAGATAGCATCTCCTACAATCACCCTAAAACTTTCACTGCATTTCTACCTAACCTTACTCAAATACATCTCCAAACTTTAGACTGCCGCGTACAAAAACCAAGAACAATACAAGATTAAAATTCACCTGTCTGTGATAAAAATCACATCTTCAAATACCGAATGATGGTAATTTTTTTTTGATTACGCCCATGCTGTCATCAAAAGATCAGACACCATTAAACCTCATTAGATTAAATTATTTAGTAGGCAGCTCATCATCTATGCCACTTTCTGACATCAACTGGAATCGGTTCATTATGTTTCATCGTTACCAACCCAGTAGTCTGGTTTCCGATGCTGGTGCGCAATCGCAATGACAAGAATATGATTCTCTTCCACTGAATACATCAATTTGTATGGAAACTTGTGAAGAAGACACTTCCTCACATCGCCACGCTCTATCGACCACGCTTGAGGGTGCACGGCGATTCGTAACGCGGCCTTCCGCACTTCCTCCTTAAAGTTTCTTCCAAGCCCCGCATATTCGAGTTCATAGTAGCGGATAGCATCTTCCAATTCCTGCCTCGCAAAGCTGGTGAATATGACACGCATCATTTTCCCTTAAACCTAGATAAATCAGTTGAACACAGAATTTGCATTGAACATAAGGCTACAAGGCAAGGCGCCGTTCGCAGTCAATGGCCGTACCCCTTGGCAAGAGCGGCAACACAGTATTATGGCCTTAGATTCAATGCAAAACTGTGTCGCGTGATTATAATCACCTTCATGGTGTGCAAAACACTTGATCTCTACATTTGTTATTCAGTCGCACATATGCGGTTCTAGCAGTCAACTGATTTTTCTAGGTTAAATATTTCCTCCATCGGAATACCATGCAGCTTTCCTTCCCGATATGCTCTGAGCCTATTTTCTGCCTCTTCCGCCCAAATCTCATCTAGTTCTTTGTCCGGCTCGTCTAAGCTCTTTATCAAGCCCTCAAGCAAGACAAACCGTTCCTCAGGTTTTAATTTCATTGCTTGATCTAATAGTTCTTTAGTACTCACGGTATGCTCCTCAAATTTTATAAAACATAACGAATTGTAACGTAACGCTAGGTCAAACCAGCCCAACGTTTAAATCCCAGTAACTGATGCAACATACGGGTTAATATATTGAAGGTAATCAAGCAGCCTTTTCTGGTCTCGATTCATATCGGAATAGATTCACGTAATATTTGTTCACGAAATGCATCAGGCAAACCGTTTGGCGTTAGAACATCAACATCAATACCCAGCAAAGCTTTTATCTCAAACCGAATTGCCCCAATATCCATTAATGTTGTTTCAGGTGTTGGGTCAACTAGCAAATCCAGATCGCTATCATCCGTATCTTCACCACGAATAACAGACCCAAATACGCGAACATTGGTTGCATGATGGGCTATAACAACTGATATTATTTGCTCTCGGTGAATTTGTAGGGCTTCAGAAGGACGCATAGTTTTCCTCTAATGAATCAAAGAAATAAGACACCATTAAATTTCCGTTTCCAACATTTACTCTAAAATTCTCACGGCAGCTCGGCCTGGTCACATTTTCCATTCTTTAAATTCCTGCGCACAGGATGATCCAACAACTTTATGAGGTTGCCACCCAATTCTCTAGCTTCAAACCTTTAATACGTTCAAACTCACGTGTATTATTTGACAACAAAATCATATCTAATGACAAGGCAATCGCGGCAATTTGAATATCATAAGATCCTATTGGTGTCCCCTGTTTTTGTAACGTATCACGAACACAAGCAGCTTTTTTTGCCGCTTCTAAGTTAAAATCTACCACTGTTAACGGCGCTATAAAATTCTCTAAAGCAGTCAAATTACGTTGATGAGAGTTGTTTTTTTGAATTCCATAGTGAAGTTCATACACTGTAACTGTAGAAATATGTAACTGCTTAAGCTGTATTTGTTGAAAACGCTTAAAAACCTCAGGTGGACATTTCTTGATCAAGTAAATACAAATATTAGTATCCAGTAAATATTCAGTCACACCAATCGCGCTCCTGTGTTTCGAGTTGCTCACGCACGTTTGTCATACAATCATCTGAGAACTGGTTTATCGCCTCAAACCATTGCTCCCAAGAGTCTTCTATCGGCTCTAAGATAATTTTATTACCTTGTTTAGAGATTTTAACCTCATTACCCGACAGTCTAAACGCCTTAGGCAAACGCACCGCTTGAGAACGACCGTTTTTAAACAACTTTGCTGTTTGCATGATGAAATCTCCCCAAATTTAACGGTATAGCTTTTAAGTATATACCATGTCACTGGGAAGGTGCTAGTACGCAATGACAAGAATATGATTCTCTTCCACTGAATACATCAATTTGTATGGAAACTTGTAAAGAAGACACTTCCTCACATCGCCACGCTCTATCGACCACGCTTGAGGGTGCACGGCGATTCGTAACGCGGCCTTTCGCACTTCCTCCTTGAAGTTTCTTCCAAGCCCCGCATATTCGAGTTCATAGTAGCGGATAGCATCTTCCAACTCCTGCTTTGCAAAGTTGGTGAATATGACACGCATCATTCTCCCTTAAACCTAGAAAAATCAGTTGAACACAGAATTTGCATTGAATCTAAGGTTACAAGGCAAGGCGCCGTTCGCAAACAATGGCCGTAGTCCTTGGCAAGAGCGGCAACACAGTATTGTGGCCTTAGATTCAATGCAAAACTGTGTAGCATTATCCTAAAATCCTCAGTTGATCGCTTCAGAACTTACTAGCCTTATGAAATAAAACGAATATTTTGTCAAATGTTACGCACCCTAAAGGTGAACCACGCTATGATACTTATAGCGCACTGTTCTTTATCTTTTGCTACGTTGCAATTCGTTGTAATAACTCGTTCACGCCTCTTTGCGCCTTGCCAAAAATAAACAACAATGCACTCTAAACATCATCCAACTGAGGATTTTAGGATTATTACAGTCACCTTCATGGTGTGCAAAACGCCTGATTTTAACGTTTGTTATTTAGTCACTTATAAACAGTTTTAGCGGTCAACTGATTTTTCTAGGTTAAAGCATTTTTTTATATTCTGTAACAACAATACGGAAACCAGAAACCAAACAAACTCAGCTTTACATCCTTGCCGAAATAACTGCGGGAAAGACTTTAGGGCGCCTTTAGAAATTCACCTATATTCTTGTGAGATCTTCTTTCGTGATTTAGGATATTTTCCTTCTGACAAATTTGTGAGTAGTCTGTATGTTATAAAACACGTTTAGTAACTATTCAACTTACTTCTAGAATTCACTATTTCTGCGTTACAAAATGATCATTTACACGTGTAAACTCACATTTTGCGCCTTGAACTGATGAAGTCTAGAGGCAATCAGAACAGTTACTGCATTATAATCCTAAATTCCTCAGTTGATCGCTACAAAAACAACCAACATTATGAAATTACAAATAATATTTTTAATATGATGCATACCTTTTTGGTGAGCCTCGCTATAATGTTTATAGCACGCTATTCTTTCATTTTAGCTGTGTTGCAATTCGTTGCAATAACTCGTTCACGCCTCATTGCGCCTTGCTAAAAAGAAACAATATCGCACTCTAAACACCATCCAACTGAGGATTTTAGGATAATCCGTTGTGATGCTGTCAATGAATGATTTGTGTGGCGCTGTTTTCTTCAATACGCCGATTACGTCTTCTACTCATTTTTGTAGAAAATTGAGAAAACCACTGGCAATCTTCTCAAAAAAACGTATTATTGAGAAAGTAGATTTAAAGCTTCTCAAAAATGCAGGATTTAGAGAATATGAGCACCCTAGAATTAAAACCACTACCACCTGAAGGAATAATAGAAACAGCAGATGTTCTTCGTGAGCTTGTCCAAGCACACCGGTATCTTGCCGAATTGAAAGGTGTGGCTAAGACAATCCTTAATGAAAATATATTGCTTTCTACATTGCCTTTACAAGAAGCCCAGAGCAGTTCTGAAATTGAGAATATCATCACGACGCAAGATGCACTGTATAAACACCAGCTACAAACGAGTATAGCTGATCCCATTACAAAAGAAGTTTCACACTATGTTGATGCGCTGCATTTCGGATATCAGAAGGTCAAAAAAAAATGCGCTGACATTAAATACTATTCTTGAAATCCAGGGAATTTTGGAGGGTAATCGTGCAGATTTTAGAAAAACACCTGGCACTGTCCTTAAGAATGAAAAAACGGGAGAAATTGTGTTTGAGCCACCTTCTCCTGAGAAAGTAACGGAATATATGTCAATGCTAGAGCATTTTATAAACGATGAGTCGGAAATCGACCCTTTAGTAAGAATGGCGCTGATCCATCACCAATTTGAAACAATACATCCTTTTTATGATGGAAATGGAAGGACAGGCCGCATCATAAATATTTTGTATCTCGTGCAAACAGGTTTGCTCGATACACCCATACTTTATTTAAGCCGGTATATTAACCAAACAAAAGACGAATATTATTCAAAACTGCAAAATACTCGAGAACACTCCGGTTGGGAGTCATGGGTTATTTATATGTTACGCGGTGTCACATTGACAGCAAAACATACAACGAGCCTGATTGAAAATATCCGTGATTTATTAATTGCCCAAAAGCAGCATATACGTAAAAAGCATAAATTTTACAGCCAGAATCTTATCAACAATCTGTTCCGTCATCCCTATACAAAAGTTGCGTTCCTAGAAAATGATCTTCAAGTCTCACGCGCAACAGCAACCCGATATCTTGATGCTTTGGCAAAAGATGGCGTGTTGCAAAAATATAAGCTGGGAAGAGAAAATTTTTACATTAATCATGATTTAGTCGATCTGCTTTTTAAGTTGCCTGAGTTGCGAAAATAAAAAACTGTCATCCGTCACGAAGCGAAATTCGAACAAACGAAGTGTGAGCAGGTGCACAAATTTTTACTTTTGCTGTGACTTTAGGATAACTGCAAGATGTGCGTTGTTGTACTACAAAATGTACCATTTCCTAGCCCTGCCCCTGCCGAAATAACTGCGGAAAAGACTTTAGGGCGCCTCTAAAAATTCGGATTTCTAAACAAGACAAGGCGAGAACAAAAAATATTGACGCAGCATATAACTGATATGTAAGGAAATATTTTTTTGAGTAACGCAGTATTGTGACGAAATATGGATTTTTAGAGGTGCCCTTTAGAAATTCGCCTATATTCTTGTAAGATCTTCTTTCGTGATTTAGGATATTTCCATTCAGACAAATTTGTGAGTAACCTGTATGTTATAAGACACGTTTATTTGTAATACTTTTAGCAACACTTGCCAATACTGTATGTGGTGGTAATATACTTTTATGATTGACTGGACACAAATAGTTGGCTTTGACTGGGATGAAGGTAATTCTCGCAAGAACATAGAGAAGCACGACGTCGGACAACCCGAAGCGGAACAAGTGTTCTTTAACCAGCCAGTCCTGATTTTGGCAGATTCTAAGCATAGCCAAAGGGAAGTGCGTTACCATGCTCTTGGCATCACTGATGATGCTCGGTTACTGCACATTACCTTTACACTACGAAATAGCAGAAAATTGATCCGAATAATTTCCGCTCGTGACATGCACCGTAAAGAGAAAGTTTTCTATGAACAAAACCCGAAAGATTCCTAAATTTAAAACTGAAGCTGATGAACGAGCTTTCTGGGAAAGCCATGACTCCAGCGAATATGTTGACTGGATTAAGGCTCAACCAACTTCTTTTCCCAATCTAAAACCATCTACTAAAACAATTTCGCTCAGACTACCTGAAGCTTTGTTGGACCGCATAAAGATTGAAGCAAATAAGCGCGACATGCCATATCAATCTTTGATTAAAGTATGGCTTGCCGATGATGTAGAAGAAAGCCGTCGCTCTTGAACGTGTCAACTTCTCGCAAGCAATTGATCCGGCCACTCGTCAATCGAGATACGCGTGCGCGCATAAAGACTGTTATCGGCTTCAATTTTTTTCCTTGTTTTTTAATACCCGGAAAATGCATATTGATATATTTCTGTACTGATTGGTGCAACACGCTCATCTGTGACGCTCCCGCCATAAACCGATTGATCGCACTAATCCGCATTTCTGGGTCATCTGGATATTCGTGCGCAATGGCATTTCGGGAAACGCGGAGTTTTTTCCACCCTTCTGCAGATGGTATTGCACCAATACGCTCAAGCCGATTTAATTTTTCTACAAATGTAGCGTTCGCGGCTACCGGTTCTTGTGCCAAAACTAGTATCAAAGGCGAGACCTTTTCACCCATTGAGTCCTGCAATTTGGCAAAACGATAAGCGATTTGATCAAGAATCCTCAGGGCATCTTTATCTATTTCGACCTTGATGGAAAAAGGCAGGCATTTTTGACTATCCAGTAAGCTATATTTTAGCACTTCCGCATGAATTTCACATTCTGCCAAATAATCCGCATTGATTGTTCTGGGTTCATATTTGCACACCCTCTTGCATAGCAATATGAAAAATTGGCATATCAAAAGACGATTGTTGGCGTTTTATAATGATGTCAATTTTTTCATCCTCGAATGGTCCACTACTTTGCAGCTGCGTAATCATGTCGATTTTGCACGAAATGATTTCGTCTGGATTGGTGAGGGATGTTTCAATTAAGAAGTCATAATCGCCGCCTTTTTTCTCATCATCAACGCGGGAACCGAATAACCACAGCTTTGCATCCTTTCCAAAATATCTGAGCGAAAGGGTCTTCACAAGGCTCAGTTGATCGGCGTTGATTCTCATGAGAACGCAGTAATGTACAACTGAGATACATTAATCAAAACTTTGAGTCTTGTATTTCTATTTTCTCTATTCTTCATGAAAAAAATCATTTTAGTTTACATATCCAACAGCATTATGAGATTGCCACCCAATTTTCTAACCTCAAACCTTTAACATATTCAAACTCACGCGTATTGTTTTCCCATTAAGCGGTAATATGCCATTTCGGTTCTTACCTTACATGTACGCTGAAAATTTAGCATCACATCTTGTGCATCGGAAAAACAAAGGGATAAGATATCATCCATCTCTTATTCCTGTCTTGAAAGAAGTTTTGTGAAAGGGATATTTAAAAAATCCAAAACAAAACAATACTGTTTGTTCTTAACTGATGAGAATATAGTTTGCAGTATTCAGGTTAAGCAGTTATCCAACCTCTGGATTGCAAATCCACCAGTATTCTGGCTGCGTCCTCTGTTAGCATCGAGACATGCTCATGCCCTTTATTTAGCGCTTCTGACAGTTTATCCAAATCTTCCATGTACTCATGCACCATTTGATTACGCAAAACACGTAATGTCATCCATACTTCAGCAGAGCCAATCAAGCCAAGCTTTTCTGCTCGATTCAGATTATCCACTGCAGGTCCAATTGTTTCACCGACTGCGTTCAAATAATTCGGTAGCAATTTATCTCCCACAGTATCTTGTAACCGGCCAAAACGACTCACAAAGGCATCCACACGTTCAGCAAGATCCACATCCTTTTCTAACTGCTTTATTTTTTCATGGGTGAAAGGAACATCAAAGAGGCGTTGATCTGTTAGTTGCAGATAATACATTTCCTTGAGTATTACCCTTGCCAGAAATTGTAATCGAAGCTTTTGTTCAGGGTGAATACTCACAATACTATTCCCTCTTTTTGCGCTACATGGTGGATAGTTGAGTATTCTAAATTAGGCGCAAGTAATATTACATCGACCTTTTGGCCATCCAGTAAATAACTTATTCGTCCTGATATTTTTGCACTTAACCAAGCTGAATCTACCACCGCATGCGGGATCTCGACAAGTAGATCAATATCCCCGCCGCGTGCATTGTCATCTGTACGAGAACCAAACAAACGTACCGTTGCATCTTTTCCCGCCAGCTCAAAAACAGCGTGTTGGATAATATTGATTTGCCGCGGACTCAGTCGCATAAATAATTAGGGTCTATTATGTAATGAAATTAAATACTTTGGCTGAAGCAAATTGATTTATTCTTCTCAAGCTCAGAACAAACGGAAAAAAGTCAGAAGACCCGTTTGATGCATAAACATTGCTCATATAATTCTTATTGCTTAGCTGAGAACTCTTCAACTTAGGTTCCTTCTGCAAGTAACTGAGAAAAGGGTATATTTAAAAACTCCAGCACAAAACCATATTGTTTCTTTCTGACTATAGTTTTAACAAGTGCAATGTCGAGTTTCATATATTCATGAACGATCGTATTTCTCAGGCCAACAATTTTTTTCCATTCCTGTAGCACTTTATCATCTATGGCTCCAATGGTTTTCAGTTGTTCGAATAGATCATAAGCGCTAATCGGCACCTTCTCATTTTTTGCTTTTAATAGATGCCTCGCCTTACCAATGGCATTTTCAATAATAATTTGTAACGTATGCAGCATAGCCTGTTCTTCCATCGTGGATAGCTCTGCCGTTTGCACAAGTTTGTCATGCAACTCATCTAGTAATTTACCATTTCTTTCCGCAAGTTTTTCTGTCTCTTTCTGATACAGCTCAAGATACATGATCAAGGTTCCAGTAGTAGTCTTCCAGGTTGGCCCATATTCTCTGGTAAAACATTGCCAATGCTAAACTATTCTGACCAGTAAGTGGAATTCCTTCATCAACAACGGTGGCGCAAATACTAAGCCCACCACGATATAAATCTACAAGGTCTATCTTGTCGTCGTTAACAGCCAAGGCTTGTGAAAGTAAGTGTCGAACCTCCTCTTGCTTACCTAAATTATCCCAACCGTTGGTATTATCTCTAAATAAAATGGCGATATCCCAATCACTCTGCTCATGATGATTATCCCTCGCTCTACTTCCAAACAGAAAAGAGAGCGCTATATCATCGCGCAAGCTTAAGAACTCCTGCAAAGTTTGCAGATTACTACCAACTAATTCAAGTGACAAATTGTTTTGATTCATGTTATCCATTTACAGCTTAACCGAAAGCACATTTCCGATCGACATGGTCTAATAGACCATGTCACCTCCTGCTCCAGTGTTAACTTTCCTTTACCTCGAAATGCCTGCCCATCATCCGCCTGATATTCCTTGATCCAGTACATCAACATGTAGGCATAATCTCAAAACTTCGTGCCTCTGCTGCAGCTGTATAACCCTGATCCAATACCAGGCTTACTGCATCTAATTTGAATTCTTTTGTACATAGTTTTTTTGTTACCATTTCTGCCTCAGTTAAGATATTTCTCTTAACTGGGGTGTCCGGATCTATTAGACCATATCATACTAACTCTGTGCTGTAGCACGGTAATTCTCTTTGATGCGCCTTCATGCCACAAAGTAACTGATAGCAAGGATTACGTTCCCACTGCACGACAATCACCTTATCACTTAGATTCTCCAATTGTTTCAGAACCAGCAATCCAACCATCAGGCGTATTGGCTTACTCGGTGCGCCTATAGCTTCTTTGTAATGGTTTGGGAAAACTTCTTTAAGAGATGTCAGGGTATGGCTGTGGATAATTTGATCAATGGATCATTCGGATCAAGCTGTAAAAGCAAATCAGTACCGAAAAGATTCTTTTGATGGATAGAACTACTTTGAGTGAGCATTTTTGCTAACCATTTCGACCAGAGAACAAGGACTCATCTTACCATTTCCGATCGAAATATTCACCTAAAATACACTCTTTATTCCACATTATCAGTCAGTTGTATAGTTATTCAGGGGTGACTACTTACTTACGCAGCATGTCAGCCAGCGCAGCAAAGGTATCTGCCAGCTGGCGGGTGGTCTCAGGTGGTGGAACGGGAATTTTTAAATGACTGTTCCCAGATTGCTGGTCGCGTTCAACCCAGGGATGCGCAGGTGCATCAGGATTATGTGCCGATGCCAGTGCTGCAATAAGCTGCCCACCAACTTGAGCAATCGCCTGCCAAGGATCGCTAACAGTGGACTCAGTTGTTGCTGATGCTTGAATTGAATCGACCTCTGCAACTTCTTTGCGGCGGTCTTCTTTTGACTCTGAAATATTTTCTTGTCGTATTGGCGGCTGTTCAGCTTGATCAAGTGGATCACTCTTGTTCATATTGCTTGTCACATTTTCCACATCTTGCATAAAGCGCTTCAAACGTGATCCGCCTAACGAAACTTCCGTACTGCCGCCATCCAAAATACCGGCTGATAACGAGCGCTTGAACGACAACAATGACAACATACCTTCTTCTATCGTGCCTTTGGCAATAAAATTAATCGCCTGAACTTTATCCGGCTGCCCCATACGGTGAATACGGGAAATCCTCTGTTCCAACAAGGCTGGATTCCATGGTAGATCCATATTTACTAGCGTGTTGGCAAACTGTAAGTTCAATCCGGTTGCGCCTGCGTCTGTTGATAAAAATACCTTGCAATCATTTTCTTTTTTAAACTGCCGAATCAATTCTGGGCGCTTTTCAGACGCAATGCCACCGTGGAAACTGACATAGCCGATACCTCGTTCCTTGAGACGACGAATCAAAATATCTTGAGTACGCGTCCACTGACTGAACACCACCACCTTGTTTTTTGGGTGTTCAAACAACTCATCAAGTAGCACCATCAGTTCATCGGCTTTCGTGCCATGATCAGTTTCTTGATCTAACAAATAAGTGCTGTTACACGACATACGCATATTCTGCAGTGCACAAGTCATTCGACGCTGATCGGTCTCTGACAGATATTTATTCTGACGCCAACGCGCCACAATACGTGCGACGACTTCGGCATTTTCCTGATGCCACTGCTGTTGCTGTAGCGTCATCGGCAACAAAATATTCTGGTCTGACCGCTCAGGCAACTGCATCAGAACCTCAGATTTCAATCGGCGTATCATTACTGGAGCAAGCGTATTGGCTATTTTGTCCAAGCCAACGTAACCGATAACCTTGCCGGCTTCATCTTTTTGCTGGTGTTCGTACAACAATTTCCAAGTCGGCCCTAGGCGATATTGATCGACAAACTGCACCAGAGAGATCAGTTCTTCCAGTTTATTTTCCAGCGGTGTGCCGGTCAGCACCACCGCATAAGGGCTGTTAATTCGTTTGAGTGCACGCGAGGCAATGGTGTTCCAATTTTTTATTCGCTGCGCTTCATCCACAATGACCAGTTCCGGCGCCCAATCTTCTATCAAATCCAAATCGGCATTCAGCTTTTCATAGTTAGTAATTTTGCAGAAATCGGATTGTTGATATTGTTTGCGGCGTTTGGCCGGGTTGCCACTGATCACTAAGGTTTCTCGCCCAGCAAAACGTTTGTATTCGCTCTGCCACTGATATTTCAATGAAGTCGGACATACCACCAACACTTTGCTAACACCGAAATAACGTGCCAGTATCTCTGTAACCGCAATTGCCTGTATGGTTTTACCCAGTCCCATTTCATCACCGATCAAAGCGCGACCGGCCCGTACCGCATATAACGCGCCCTCTTTCTGATACGGATAAAGCGGCGCATTTAGCAGTTTCTCCCATTGCTGGTCCTCTATCCCCAGTGGAAAGGTCTGATTTAATAATTGCAATCGCTTCTCTGCGTCACGTAAACCGGCAATATAATCCAGCGCATCGTCATAAGCACGCAACTCATGCGCGCATTTAACCGCTGCTTTAATAAATTTATCTAATTCTGCATAGCGTTGTGGCGCCAGACACCAATTTGCTTCTTCATCAAACAACTTGCGCGCCTTACCTAACAGTCTTTCCGGACAATCGGCCCCGGGACGAAAATGTACTGTTCGTCCGTCTTCGTTACGTAGATATAACTCTGAGAAAACAGGTTGATAACCACGAGAAAATGCCGTTTTAAAACCGCGCACTTTCTCCAGTTTTGCGAGCACAAATTCGATATGCTTACATGTACCCAACTCATTAGTGGCATAATCCGGACAGGCACAAAAATTATCACCTGGCCGCAAACCACGAATCGCAACCCGATAACCGCGGTTTGAGACCGGATTAACAACCTTAAAATCCGAAAAGAATTTTTCTGTTCCTTGGTTTATGAGATCAAATTGTTGCACCCGGCCAAACTGCCGCCGCAGCCCTCGCTGCCATTCCACCGCTGTTAAACCGTCAGGCACATGCGTGCGTGAAAGCTTAAGTTCAGCCTTGGGCTTGCGTCGTAATTTTTTTGTGGTTTTACGGGTACTAGCTGTCATATTTTTCTCTTTGATCGCAACAAAATGTCGATTTTAACAAGGCAACAGTAATACCACGAGCAAGGTTGTCCGAGTCTGTAGAATACCTACAATTAAGGGCACCTCTAAAAATCTATATTTAGTCACAATACTGCGTTACTCACAAAAAATATCTCCTCACATATCAGCTATATGCTGCGTCAATATTTTTTGTTCTCGCCTTGTCTTGTTTAGAAATCCGAATTTTTAGAGGCACCCTTAAGAAACTTCCTGTAGTTTCATCAATAATTTTTTCAAGGCAATGACAACAGTGCCATTTCCGATTGGAAATTCATCTGTTCCGCCATAGACTACAAATTTTTGGCTGGCTCTAACATCCTCACAGGCAAGATGAAACCCTTTTTTTATTTTGGGCGCAACGCTGTTTTTTATTTCTATTGCCCATAACTCTTTATTAGATAATTTAAGTAGCAGGTCAATTTCGGCACCTGCTGCTGTACGATAGAAATAGGCTTCCGCCTGTCTCGGTAAAACCGAAAAAATATTTTCAATCACAAATCCTTCCCAGCTTTTGCCAAGAACAGGATTAGAAAGTAAGGAATCATAATTATTGATACCGAGTAGTCTGTGCAAAATACCGCTATCACGGATATAGAAATGAGGTGATTTAATAAAGCGTTTTTTGACGTTCGCATGCCACGGCTCAAGACGGCGTACCAGCAGTAAATCAACCAGGATATCAATGTAACTGGCTATTGTTTTTCCATCAACTTCGAGATTGCCGCCTAATTTGGAAAAATTAACACTTTCACCTTGTAAATGGGCTAACATTGTCCAAAGCCTGCGTAATCGCACCGCTGGAACACGAAAACCCATTTGAGGCACATCGCGCTCGAGATAGGTGCGTATCAAGTTTTCAAGCCAATCCATACTGATTGAATCGGTTGTTGCTAAATAACTTTCAGGAAATCCACCGCGAAACCATAATCGATGAATATCTTCTGGTTTTGAGGATGGCACTTCTAGTATGTTTAATCCGGACAGTTCGATATAACTGATGCGGCCAGCCAGACTTTCCGATGATTGCCGAAGTAAATCGATTGAAGCAGAACCCAAAAGAAGAAACTGTTCACCCTTGCGCCCCATCCTTCTGTTCTTATCAATCAAGCCACGCAGCACCATGAATAAATCAGGAGAACGCTGTATTTCATCTACGATAACAAGCTTGTCACTATGCATGGATAAAAATGCATAAGGATCACTCAACTTCAGCAAATCTTCAGGATTCTCAAGATCCAAATAAAGTGCTGGCCGGTTTTCGGCTAGTGTCTGTGCAAGTGTCGTTTTTCCAACCTGACGCGGCCCCAGCAAAGCAACTGCTGGCGTGTGCTGCATAGTTCGTTCAACTTTGTCTGAAATCCACCTTTTTAACATACCTTGCATTATCGTATACTAACTCCGAAAATACAATGTAGACTCCATGTTAGATAAGCGTTCTAATTAACTATTAGTAAATTAGAAACTTTGATAATAGCAAGAGGGAAAAAAGGTGCCAGGCCCAACATTAATACATATCGATTATTATTGGAGTGTTGATCTTGGACACCTTTTGCGTAATTACGCGACAACGAGGAAAAGAGCTAGATCCCTATTTTTAAACTACCGGACACCTCTAAATAGCGATTTATATCTATTCGCACTAAGCCTATTACTTCAAATTTGCACAGACAAAGGCTTGCCCAATACAAGCGCTGGATGTTCAATTTTTAGTTTCTGTTCTACTCTCGCAAGTATTTCATACATTTCTGCAGCTGCTTCACGGGCTAGATTAATTAATGCGGAATTTCTATCCCAGTCATCGGGATAATCATGAGTAAACTTGTTGCGCGTTACACGAATGTTTTGCCATACATCTGCGCTCTGAATATACCCTAGCTTTTCTAACCGATTGAGCTTGACAGGAGGCTGTCCGAGAATAGAATGATCTACTGCGAGAAAGCTATTTTGGTCAGATTTCTCGATCATTTTTGTTAAATAGAACAACTATTCGCCTCAAATGATCAAGAATTCTGCCTCAAAACTACTTCCCCTCGCTACGACCACTATTCTCGGACAGCCTCCTGCATTGGGCGCTCTCCATATTGCTCTTGTAGGTGATCCAGAATAGCCGGAAACAGACGTCCACCCATGGCATCCTGCAATTTTGTGAAGCGTAGGATGAATTGATCTAGCGCTTGAACCTGTGCATCAGTTAGATGTTCGAATCTTTTTGCAGTCATTGGCAGAATCGGATCAAGTGATGTTAATGCCGTTGACAAATAATATATATGACGTTCACATTCTCGCCATGCATCTTGCAGCCGAAGTATTGAAATATCGTCGTTCATAACAAAATACCTGTCTGCCTGGCAATGGCAAAAATTGGCGGACGTTTTTTTCGTGATGGATAATCCAGCAACACATCAATTTTTTGCTCGCCCATTTTCATTTGAATCTTCGTAAGGAGCGCAATTTCAGCTCGCGCTATTGCAACGACATCAACCTGCTCTGTTTCAATTAAGAGATCAATATCTCCCCCTCGCTGACTGTCATCCACTCTTGAGCCGAACAACCATACATTAGCATCTGCACCAAAGGTTTCTGTAACGGCTGTGCGGATTATGGTCTGTTGCTGTTCTGTTAGTCTCATATTTTATGTGGCTTTTTTGAAAGTAGAGAATGCGCACCGATATATTCATACACTGTTTGATAAAGCACACTCATCTGCAATGCGCCTTCCATAAACCGGTTGATAGCACTAATTCGCATTTCTGGGTCATCTGGGTATTCGTGCGCAATGGCATTTCGGGCAACACGAAGTTTTTTCCATTCTTCTGTCGATGGAATTGCACCAATACGCTCAAGCCGATTTAGTTTTTCTGCAAATGTAGCACTCGCGGCTATTGGTTCCTGTGCTAGCACCAGTATCAAAGGTAGAACCTTTTCACCCATTGAATCCTGCAACTTGGCAAAACGATAAGCGATTTGATCAAGAATCCGCAGGGTATCACTGTCGATCTCGACTTTAACGGAAAAGGGCAAGTATTTCTCTATATCCAGCAAGCCTTTATTTAGCACTCTCGCATGAATGCCACATTCAGCCAAATATATCCGCATTGATTGTTCCGGATTCATATTTGCACACCTTCTTGCTTGGCGATATGGTAGATCGGCATTTCAAAAGACGATTGTTGGCGTTTTACAATGATGTCAATTTTTTCATCCTCGAATGGTCCACTACTTTGCAGCTGCGTAATCATGTCGATTTTGCGCGAAATGATTTCGTCTGGACTCGTGAGGGATGTTTCAATTAAGAAGTCATAATCGCCGCCTTTTTTCTCATCATCAACGCGGGAACCGAATAACCACAGCTTTGCATCTTCTCCGAAATAGCTGCGGGACAGTTTTCTCATGATTCTCAGTTGGTCATTGGTAATTCTCATACGCCCATTGTTTCATTATTTTCCGCACCTCATCAGCTTCCTTTCTCAACTTCTCTCACAGGCAACAGACCCGGCCACTCGGCAACTGAAATACGCTTGCGTGCGTAATCATTAATGGCATTGTAAGTAGCAACCAGCAATGTCACCGAAACATGAGCTTGATTCAGTGTTAGGGCAAATTTCTCTGCATCGACCATGTACTCATGTACCATTTGATTGCGCAAAACACGTAATATCATCCATATTTCAGCAGAGTCAATCATCCCAAGCTTTTCTGTTCAATTCAGATATCCACTGCAGGCCCAACCGTCTCACCGACTACACTCATATAATTCGGCAGTAACTTATCTCCCACAGTATCTTGTAACCGACCAAAACGGCTCACAAAAGCATCCACACGTTCAGCAAAATCAACATCCCTTTCAATCCGCTCTATTTTTTCACGGGTGAAGGGAACATCAAAGAGGCGCTGATCTGTTAACTGCAAATAAAGTATTTCCTTACGTACCACCCTTGCCAAAAATTGTAATCGAAGTTTTTGTTGAGGGGAAATACTCACAATACTATTCCCTCTTTTTGCGCTACATGGTGGATAGGGAAACGCTCTAAATTAGGTACCAACAATATTACATCGACCTTCTGACCGCCTAGCAAATAACTTATCCGGCCCGATATTTTCGCGCTCAACCAGGCTGAGTCTGCCACTACATGCTGGATCTCGACAAGTAGATCAATATCACCACCGCTTGCATTGTCGTCTGTACGAGAACCAAATAAACGCACAATTGCATCTTTCCCCGCTAGTTCCGTAACAGCGTGTTGAATAATGTTGATTTGTCGCAAATTTAGTCGCATAAGTCTAAAACCTTAAGATGGTTGCTGTAATAATAGCTAACTTAATGAAAAAACAATAGGGCACTTCTAAAAATTGCTAGTTCGCCCAGATTCAAGATACGGGAAAAATTTTGCAGCGCTGCATATGATTCATATCTATGAGAGAGGGATTCGCCGTAACACAGCGGTTGGAATGGAACTTTTATTTTAGAAGCACCCTATAGAGGTACCTGAACTTACAAAAGTCAATTGAACAAAGTTCAGCGCTTAAATTCCGATAATTGGATAAAATTCGGGCTAGCTCATATGTTGCATCAGTGACAGGAGTTTATACATAGGGCCGGTTTGAAAAGGGTGTAGGTGCGTACAATTCAAATCAGCACAAGTTTAAAACCGGTAAGCAACCTTCCGAGTACAAATTGTATTTTTTGTGATCCTCTGAAACAAAGTTAGCGCAAGCATTTCAGGCCAAAATTAAGCGTACTAGTGCAATATGCGGGCTAGCTTCCTGATTGAGTATTCATGGCAAGATACCTGTCATCACCGGACAGCGCGGCATGCCGTGAGTAACTTCAAATGCAAGCACTTGGGAACCCAGTCTATGCTGATCCGAGATGCGTCGATTCAAGGCACGTCGATCCGAATTTCGTCTGTCATCAGCACGGGTTTCACCAGTAGTACTACGCCGTTTATTTTTTCGTCGATCAGCATTATCGTAATCACGCGAAACAAATTGACGCAGATAGATGCCCTGCTGCTGTTCCAACTTTTCCTGAAGGAGTTCAACTGCTTGGATAATCTCTTCGTCCAAAGACTCGGCATCTTTTGGTAGCCGGACATTAAGCGCAACCGCATAACGCTTTCCAGAAATGTTGTTCGTTGGGTGCTGCTCGAAAATCTTTACCCAATAATTCAGGTCGGCCCCAAGCTCTTTACTAATTATACTAACCAATCTTTCGGCGTCTTTGGTTATGTAGTCTCCGAGGAAGACCCCTCTGTTGGCAGTAACTGTTAATCCCATTCGAGTATGAATACGGCGCAAAATCGGCACAAATCGCCATGGGCGTAATGTCAGGCTGAAGTAAGCAAAATATGCCAGAAGAAAACCAAGCAGCATGATAAATTCAGGAACACCCAAATAGAAAGCTGTAATTCCGATTATGCCAAGCAACAAATGTAATATTGCCATAACAAAGACCACTTCTTCGACACGAAATCCTGCACTCAATAATATGTGATGCAAATGATTATGATCCGGCGTAAATGGAGACTTACCCAACCTCATCCGGCGGTGCATTACACTAACAATATCCATCAATGGAATAGCGAGCAACCAGATTGCCACCACCGGTTTCATGGCTGGATTATCTCCTTGCGAGAGGTCAATCAGCAACAAGGCGACGATGAACCCTATCAACATACTACCGTTATCACCCAAAAACACCCGCGCACTACTCTGTCCGGGGTGACGAAGATTAAAATACAAGAAACCCGCCACACCACCCGCCAACGCTGTAACTAACACAACATTATGTATGTCGCCTGAGATGAGTGCTACAACACCAATTAAAAATAGAGTCGCCAGGGAAATAGCGCCCAAAAGTCCGTCGATACCATCGATCATATTAAGCGCATTGATACCACAGATAATGGCGAGAATAGTGAAAGGCGCCGAAAACGGGCCAAGTTGCAGCGAAAAACCAAAAAGCAGTCCACCGAGATCATCAATAAATAGTTGCCCTATCGAAATCATCAAGAGCCCGGCAATAGCCTGAATAATCAGACGTGATTTATAACCCAATTGGAAAAAATCATCTACCAAACCAGTGATATATATAATGGCCGAACAAACTCCCAAAGCAATCCATTGCGCCATTAATTCAGGATACGCATTAACTAACACAACCAATGCAACGCACAGCGCGGAAAAGACGCCTACTCCACCCACAAAGGGTGTATTAACATCATGCATTTTGTGTTCGCCGGGATCGTCGGTGATATTCCGAGATAGCGCAAAGTTAATCGATAAGTTGATAACAACTATTGACAATATGACACAAGTTACAAATAAAACGATTCCATCCATCATGATTCTAAACAACACTCCCGGCAACAACCATTGAAGAAGAAACACAAGTTTTTGACAACTTACGCACGAAACGAACTCAAAGTGCCTTTCCAAAACAACTCAAACTGACAAGTACAAAAACAATAATAGCAAAGATAACGTGAAATTGATTAAATCTCTGTGATAAAAATCACATACAAACATTATTTTTTAGACTAATCGGTCTCAGGTTGATAGCTAATATAGCGTGAGTAGTGCTATTGAGACGGCGGGGAATGGTTTACATCAAAAAAAAGAATTGAAAATATAATCCGAAAATCTTCAGTTGACCGCTAAAACTGTCTACAAGTGACTGAATAAAAGATGTGAGACACAAGCGTCTTGTTTAACTTGAAGATGATTGCAATAACGCTACACAGTTTTGCGTTGAACCTAAAATCCTCAGTTGATCGCTTCGGCATTGACCAGTCTTATGAAACGAAACAAATATTTTGTCAGATGTCACGTACCCAAAAGGCGAACCACGCTATGATGCTTATAGCACACTGTTCTTTATCTTTTGCTGCGTTGCAGCTCGTTGTAATAAATAGTTATTACTCCTCACTGCGCATTGCAAAAAAAATAAACAACAATGCACTCTAAGCACCACCCAACCGAGGATTCTAGGTTGAATCTAAGGACACAATACTGTGTTCAAGTGATTTTTCTAGCTTTATACTTATTGGCTTTTAGGGATTTCGATGAAAATACAGCTTGATTCGAAACTTCACTTGCTGAGTTTTAACTTACCCTATTTTGAATAGAAGGCACATGCGCCCGTTAGCGCAGAATAGCTGCGTCTCCGGTAAAGAGGTACGCTCAATTTAAATAGCTCATCGTTTAAACTCCAGCGACAGGAGGCTGTCCGAGAATAGTAATCGTAGCGAAGGGAAGCCATTTTGAGACAGATTTTTTGGTCATTTGAGGCGAATAGTTGTTCTATTTAACGAAAATTACAGGAAAATATGGCCATAATGGCTTTCCTGCAGTAGATTATTCTATTCTCGGACAGCCTCCTAGGGAATTTCAGGTTAAAAGCGCGTTAACACCGTGAGCCGTTCAAGGCGGTTGGCTTCATCACACACCAAGATTGGTTTATGATTTTGAGGATGTCGATTTCTTATAATCATATTGATAAACATACTTGCCATAGCCATAGCCATAGCGCGAAGACGATTCTGGCACATCATTAAATATGATGCCTTTTATGTTGATCCCAGTCTGGATAAGTCTTTTTTTACACTGTTCTAGCTCTTGTATTGGATGCGCTCCAGCTTTTACTACCATAAATGCAGCACTGGTCAAGCGGCCAATAATGGCTGAATCTGTGACTGCCAGAACAGGAGGTGAATCAACAATAACAAGATCATAGTTTTCAGAGGCGTCTTCCAAGAAAGCACCAAAGCGTTCATGTAGCAATAATTCCGATGGATTTGGCGGTATCGCCCCTGTCGGTATGAAATCAAAGTTGGCCAGAGGAATCTCACGAATCGAATCCTTAACCGTAATAGTCTGTAAAATAATCTCCGACAAACCATTCTCTCGTCCCACACCGAGCAAGCTATGTATCGTTCCTTTTCTCATATCACCATCGATTAACAATACTTTTTTTCCTGCATCAGCCATTACTGTAGCAAGATTAGCCGAAACAAAGGTTTTCCCAATCCCCGGGCTTGGACCCGTGATCAAGATAATATTATTTTTTGCTTCCAACATAGCGAAATGCATTGTCGTACGCAAACTGCGCAGACTTTCTATAGCAAGGTCTTCTTTATTTTCCAGCGCTAAAAGCGTTGATAAGCGGCCTTTAAAGTTACCTTCTTTACTATGCTTTGCATTAAGTTTTTCCTGGCCTTTACTATGAGGAACAGTTGCGTATACAGGGATGTTCAATTGCTTCTCAATTACATTGGGATCTTCTACACCACGATGAAGAAATTTCCGCAAAAATACAGCCACAATTCCCAAAAACAATCCCATAATAAATGCGACACCGATAATCAGTATCTTTTTAGGCTTGATTGGTTTATCTGGCAATACCGCATAGTCGATAATCCTCACGTCACCTACTGTTCCCGCTTTTGCCACTCGTAATGTCTGCGCGTTATTAAGTAAGGTGGTATAAAGGCTAGAACTAACTTGCACATCGCCAGCCAGCCTCATAATAACTTGCTGCGTCTCCGGCAGCGTTTTTACCATATTGTCATCTGATTGCATTTGTCCCCTCAATCGGGAAATCTGCCGGTCAATAGCGATAACATTAGGGTGAGACTCGGTATATTTCTGCCGTAGCTCATCGCGTTTTTGCTGCAATAAAGTCGTTTGGGTCCTATTTTCCACCAACCCCTTTAAAATATTTTGTGTTTCCAGATCTAAATTAACCGAGCCTTTGCGGTTTCTATAATCATTCAGAACATTTGTTGCAGCTTCTAGCTGCTCTTTAAGTACAGGCAGCTGTTCTTCAAGAAACCCCAAGGTTTTTTGCGACTCAGCAGACTTTTGTTCAACATTTTGCCGTACATATATATTGGCAATTTCATCTAAAACCTGCACAGCAGAGTCCCGCGTATAAGATTCCAAGGTTAATTCGAGGATCCCTGTGCTCTTCCCTTTTTCAGCAACAGTTAAATTTTGTTTTAACTCGTTGATTGCTTGATTTAGCGATTTCCGTATCACGGAAAACTGAGTATCTGGGCGTGATTTTAATAGCGAAACAAAAATAGCGACTGTTTGTTGCGGATCATTCGCCAATTGTTGACTAACCAATTGACCAACTTCACCTTCAAGGATTACCTCATCATCGTAAATAAGCTGGAAGTAGCCTTGTTCGCCAGCCTGCAATATGAACTCCTTATCCTCCCAAGCAGCCGGTATTGTAAACGTATCGACTTGAATCGCTTCGCCGCCCCAAGCATAGTGAGACTGCCATAACAGCGGATTGGAAACAGCATCATCTTGCGTGCGTTGCTGGAACCGCCTGGAAATAGCTTCCCCAACAAGCGGGAAATATTTCGGTTTAGCGACAATATCCAAACCCAAATTTTTAATGGCTTCCCCTAATACCATCCTGGATTTAATCAGCTCTATTTCAGCCATTACCGGCATGTTGCTTTTTAAAATATCGGTCAATGGCTCCATCACTGCCATGGTTTGTGATTTTTCATTGATCTGCAGCATGACATCAGACTTGTAAACTGGCTTATCAAGAAATGCTTTGGCAATACCAAGTGATAAAACAGCGAATGTAACTAGAATGATCAGCCATTTACCATCCACCAATAGACCCAACAATTCCCCCAGATCAATTTCATCTTCATCTTGGCTTGGCGAAATAACGGAAGGATTTGTATTATCGATGTTTGGCATTGTATAAAGTCTGATTAATGGCTAAGGAAATGTTGTCAATGGTTGGACTCTTAATGACCCGTCAAACAAGTTCAACAATTGAACCGTCGGTTGGATCTGCGCGATAATCTGGTTCCAACGAATGCCTTCGGCACGATCAACAAATATCACATCACGGGGCTGTAGCGGAAAACGTTCTGCCAATAAAAATGAGTCCGGCGATTTGGCATCTAAATGATATATTTCTGATTTACCCAAACCCGTCCTAAAAACGAAAACTCTGGCTGCATCAGACGTCTCTTGATCAGGTCCACCACCCTCACTCAACGCTTCTGTTAATGTCATGCGTGCTTTATTCATCAGAACACTTCGCGGCCTCCCCACACCAAAACCACGACCAAAAGTTGTTTCTCCAAACACAAATACTTTGTTGAACATATTGTCCGGCACATTTAGCACATCACCATGTTTAAGTAGCACATTTTGACTTGTATCCCCGCCTTCATAAAGACTCAGCAAGTTAATACTAAAAGTTTTATCCTCTCGTGTTAATGTGATGTTCCGTAGATCCGCTTCAGGCTTTACTCCACCAGCACTATTGATCGCTTCCAGAACAGTCAAAGGAATATCTTTCACTAAATGAATTCCAGGCTGAACCACTTCACCTACAATATAAACCCGTTGACTTCGATATGCAGCCACACGCACATCAAGCTGAACTTGTTCAATATATTTAGATAGTTTTCTGGTCAAATCTTCACGAATTTCTTCAACGGTTCTACCAGCCGCTTGAACCACACCGGCAAAGGCATAGAAGAATGTACCATCTTCACCAACAACACTACCAGCGGACTCTGCCGAACGAAATTCTCCTGCTGGAATGGTTAATTCAGGATGACCCCAAACAGTTATGTTCAATATATCTCTGGGCCCGACGCGATACTGGCTATACGATTCTTCAATCGGCGTGCCTTTAATGGTTTTTGAACCGATACGATAGTCAAAGTAATGATTGGCAACATTATTTGGATCTAAACTAAGATTACTAAGATCTTTCTCTAAATCAATAATCAACTGGGCATTAATTGTTTGAATATTGAGCCTTTTTAAAATAGTCTCATTGTCTTCGGTAACAGGCATTTCCACACTTGATTGCGTGGCAAATTGGCGCATATGTTGGCCAGGGATTAAAGTACAGGCTGCAAGTTGACTCAGTACTATAAGAATAATAAAAATTTTAATTCGCATTGATCCTGTATCTGCAGTGAATATTATTTGTAAAAAATTTCGATGGTTACTTAAAAGTCATTACCCTATTTTTATTTCCTGAATTACAGCTTCTCTAGCCAATGAGAAACACCTTGTTCGATTAATGTTAAAGACTTCTCAAAAAAAACCAGCTCCTTTCGATAGGGATCTTCAATATCAAACTTTCCCCACTCGCCTAGTCTAAAAACTTTTCCTCTTGCACTTTGTTCACGTTCTAAAATTACAGCCTTTTGATCCAATTCCATCACAAGAATAAGATCCGCTTTACGAATCATTTCAGTATTTAATTGGCAAGCACGATGACCTGAGATATCAATTCCCTTTTCCATCATCAGTTTGCAAGCACTTGGATCTGCTTGATGACCCACAAGTGCACCTAGTCCGGCAGAACTAACAAAGCAGTCCGTCTTTGTAGTTGCTGCCAACTTGTGCTTAAACAATCCTTCTGCCATTGGGCTTCTACAAATATTCCCGACACAGACAATAAGTATATTTCTAAACAATTTTAAATTTTTCTAAAAAATCTATGTCGTATTTAAATACTGAAAGTAAGACGCAAACATGCGCAGAACAATTACAGTCTGCGCATGTTTGAGAATTCAATACTAACTATTAAAAGATAATGATGCCGCTTATACTTATTCACATCTTGTTAAGAGAACGGTTTTTAGTCAAAACGATAATTAAACCTAAAACCGGAATAGATAATCCGATGGCTCTGGAACAGCTCACTATTGATAAACTCCAAACCAAAAACTTATACAATCAAACAGATGAATTATATACAAACAGATTAATCAGTACATAATAACCTATCGCAACAACGAATTCTACTACTCATTAGTACAGATTAACGTTGTTCAGGGCACCTCTAAAAATCCAGGTTTCATCCCAACTACTGTTTGGATAATTTTTTTCGCTTACCTATCAACCATATGCAGTGCTGAAAAAATTTCCACACTCTGCATTTGAGAAAACTTGACGATACAAATCAAATCAGACTAACAATCGCCAGACGGGATAAGGCGGATTAGATGACTGACCTGAAACTTTAGAATTTTACTGTTCCGCATTCATATAGTACAGTTCCATAAAGCCCAAGCCTGTATGGGACCCACTCACTTGAACAGCGCCTTCCCAATAAACATTATAACTAGTCAACATCGCATCAAACTCGCTCTCTTTATTGATACTATTAATTTTAATATTGATACCCTTTTCTGGAATATCTATTGCCCATTCAATAGGATAAACAATGTTTGATTGACTACTTTGCCATTCTTCTCCAGGAATGGTCTTGAATTCATCATCCAGAAGTGTTTCAGTTACCCCATTCTTACTGATACTGGCCGTATAGAGCAGCGGCTTATTTGATTTGTCACGTAATTGATAGATCATCACGTCCACACCATCGTTTAATTGTAGGCTGAACCAGTCCCAGGATAAAAGGCCAACTGAGAAATCACCCCATTGATGATCGAACCATGAAATTCCCGATACTTTTTCACTTTCACCGCCGATCGTTATCGTGCCAGAGATCGCCATACGGGTGCGCGAATAATAATAACTATCACCGGCGTCACCCAAAGAAATGATGCCGTCTCCTCCATGATAAACAGGATCTTGTTTGCTAACTAAATTAAGGGCAAAGTTAAAATTTTCCGTATTGACTTCTAATCGGTCATTTCCGTTTCCACCGGCCATAAGCCAGTCACCATGCTTAAAGTCAAAACCATTTTTTATGTTTTTTGAAGGATTCCCTCCCGTTCTCCGCTGGGCGGTATAGTGCTTTCCATTTTGATGGTCACTCAAAGAAACATGGCTAACCATATGGGTCGTTAAATTGCTGACCAAAAACACGGTATGGTGAAAACTATATCGCTTGCCAGATTCAGTCCGTAAATGTCCATTGTAGTACCACCATTCCATACTTGCTTGGTGTGTAGCATCGTCTTTAGGCAATGAAACTTTTCTATCAGCACTACCGCTAGCCTCATACCAATTATCGGCCGGCTTAATATACAAAACTTCATGAATTAACCATATGCCGACACCACAGGCCATCATCAAGAAAATCCAGAAAACAGAAGATTTTTTTAAAGAACGTGACTTCTTCTTGTATTTACGCCGAGATTTTTTATTTTTCAACATGCCGAGTTATTAAACGATAAAACTACGTTCTAGGAAATGAATATTCAAAGCGCAACAGCTTCAGGGGTATATTCAAGCATTTCATCGGTCTATGATTAAGCTGTTTAACAATATTGTCAATCTGATTTTGTTTTACCGAATCTATGAACTGAATAGTTACTTGATATCTCCGGCAAAGCTGGAGATTCATAGTTTATAATCCTAAAATCCTCAGTTAGATGATGCTTAGCGTGCATTGTTGTTTGCTTTTGGCAAGGCACAATAGGGCGTAAACTAGTTGTGTCTTGAAATCTGCATATTTATTGAGCAGCCATTAGTAGACACTAATAACACAATATATCTATAATCATAAAGGCACCTCTAAAAATCCATATTTCGTCACAATACTGCGTTACTCACAAAAAATATCGTCTTACCTATCCGCTGTAGGCTGCATCAATATTTTTTATTCGCGCCTTGTCTTGTTTAGAAATCCGAGTTTTTAGAAGCACCCATAAGCAATAGATTGATTCAGAATGTAATAATAAACATCTATGGAAAAAGACGAAAAGATAAAAGTACTATTTGTTTGCTTGGGAAACATCTGCCGGTCACCTACGGCTGATGCTGTCTTCAAATATCAAGTGATTAATGCGGGACTTGAAAATATAATCCTGGTTGATTCTGCAGGTACGCATGCCTATCACATCGGCAAGCCGCCCGACAAACGTGCACAAAGCACTGCTTTGAGTCGCGGATACAAAATGCATGATTTACGTGCACGCAAGGTTACATCTGACGATTTCATTACTTTTGATTATATTCTTGCGATGGATCATGAAAACTTATCAATTCTCAAGCAACGTTGCCCGGCTAAGGCGACAGCCAGAATTGACTTACTGATGAATTATAGTCGTAATAATAACGCTGGTGATGAAGTAGCAGACCCTTACTTCGGTGGGCAAGATGGTTTTGACATGGTACTGGACATGGTGGAAGACGCTTGTCAAGGCCTGCTAGAACACATTAACTCCAGAAAGAATAGCCCCCCGTCTTCTTGATCATTCGAGGCAAATTCGGATTCTCGTCATTAGTAAATAAAGCTTAGACAAGATCCTCATTATGCAAAATTGATCAAAACTTTCTTAATGAATGGGAACAACTAAAGATGAAAACAAAAGCAGCTGTGGCTTGGCAAGCAGGTCAACCGCTTACTATTGAAAATGTTGATCTAGATGGCCCAAAACCAGGTGAGGTTTTGGTAGAAATCAAGGCAACGGGTATTTGCCATACGGATTATTACACGCTATCCGGTGCTGATCCTGAAGGATTATTTCCTACTGTTTTAGGTCATGAAGGTGCTGGCGTCGTGGTAGAGGTCGGTTCTGACGTCAAATCTCTTCAAGTTGGCGATCATGTTATTCCACTTTACACACCGGAATGCCGCGAATGCAAATTTTGCCTCTCGCAGAAAACTAATTTATGCCAAGCCATCCGTAGCACTCAAGGTCGTGGCTTAATGCCGGACACCACATCACGCTTCTCATTAGACGGCAAGCCTTTATTCCATTATATGGGCACATCAACCTTCTCCAACTATACGGTTGTACCTGAAATTGCACTGGCTAAAATCCGTCAAGATGCGCCATTTGATAAAGTTTGCTACATCGGCTGCGGAGTCACTACTGGAATTGGGGCTGTTTTATTTACTGCCAAAGTAGAAACAGGAAGCAATGTTGCCGTATTTGGATTGGGTGGTATTGGGTTAAACGTTATTCAAGGCGCTAAAATGGTCGGTGCCGATAAGATCATTGGTATTGATATCAATCCAAAACGTGAAGCCATGGCACGTGATTTTGGCATGACACATTTCATCAATCCCAATGAAGTACCGGATATTACCGATGCTGTCATCCAATTAACCGATGGTGGCGCAGACTATAGCTTTGAGTGTATTGGTAACACGCAAGTGATGCGCCAGGCTTTAGAGTGCACCCATAAAGGCTGGGGGCGCAGCATTATTATTGGCGTCGCCGAGGCTGGCGCAGAAATTAGTACACGCCCATTCCAATTGGTTACCGGCCGCAAATGGGAAGGTTCTGCATTCGGTGGCGCACGCGGTCGAACTGATGTACCAAAAATTGTCGATTGGTATATGGAAGGCAAAATTAATATTGATTCACTGATTACGCATCGATTAAAACTAGAAGATATTAATGAAGGCTTTGATTTGATGAAAGCTGGGGAATCAATACGTTCCGTAGTCATCTACTAATGTCAGCGCTTGAGATTCGTAGTGAGCATGTCTGTTTTGGTGGCCAGCAGACTTTTTATCAGCATCAGTCTGAAACCATTGGACTGCCCATGCGGTTTTCAGTTTACCAACCACCACAAGCCAAATCAGATCGTGTGCCGGTTATTTTCTTTTTGGCCGGGCTGACCTGCACAGAAGAAACGTTCATGATTAAAGCAGGTGCACAACGCCTTGCTGCTGAACATGGTCTCATGCTGGTTTCTATGGATACCAGTCCACGTCAGACGGGAATTGAAGGTGAAGCTGACCACTGGGATTTTGGTGCAGGTGCAGGATTCTATCTGGACGCCACCGCTGCACCTTGGGCACGTCATTTTCGGATGGAAAGTTACATTACTGACGAATTAAGAAACATCATCGTCCAACAATTCTCAGCCGATGAAAATCGTATTGGGATTTTTGGTCATTCCATGGGTGGGCATGGCGCACTAACTTTAGCCCTACGCCATCCGGATTTATATCGATCCGTTTCAGCCTTCGCGCCAATTTGCGCGCCGAGGCAATGCCCTTGGGGGCAAAAAGCTTTTGTAAATTATCTGGGAGAAAATCAGGAAAACTGGCGTAGCCATGATGCCAATGCTTTAATAGAAGATGGCTATCGCATAAGCAAAATCCTAATCGACCAAGGCCTCAATGACCAGTTCTTAACAGAACAGCTTTATCCTGATTTATTTGAAAAAACCTGTAAAGAAGCCGGACAGGAATTAACGCTTCGGCATCATGAAGGTTATGACCATGGGTATTATTTTATCAGCACATTTATGGCTGATCATTTAAAACATCACCGCGATATATTGTTCTATTGACACTGAAAGAAGATATATCATGTATTATTTTTTAGTCGTTCTGCCAACTGTACTAACGCTTTACCGCGATGGCTAATTTGGTTCTTTTGTTCAGGCGAAAGTTGAGCGGCGGTTTTGTTAAATTCAGCCAAATAAAAATAGGGATCATAGCCGAACCCACCCTCTCCAAGAGGTTCTAGAATGATTTCCCCATGCCATGACCCATCAACAATAATCGGTTGCGGATCTTCATGATGGCGCACTAAAACAATAATGCAATAATAATAGGCACTACGATCTGTTTGTGTGCGTAACGCCTCAACCAGTTTAAGATTATTACGTTGATCAGATCTTGGTTCCCCCGCATAGCGAGCAGAGGTGACGCCAGGCAAACCATTTAACGCATTAACGCAAATACCAGAGTCGTCTGCCAGCGCAGGCAAACCAGAACATTGACTCGCATGACGCGCTTTGATTAAGGCATTTTCGACAAAGGTACCAAAGGGTTCCTCTACTTCTTCCACATTAAATTCAGCTTGTGGCATAGCCTTAATTTTCAATGGTTCAAGCAGCGCATTAATCTCGCGCAATTTTCCTTGATTATTACTGGCAATCACCAGTTTATTAATTGACCGCATCCATTAATCCGTCGTCAAGACTTGCTTCTGAATCAACACCAACTCCTTGATCCCTTTTTCAGCCAGGTCCACCATATCATCCAATTCTTTCCGATTGAATGAAACACCTTCTGCCGTACCTTGTACTTCTACAATGCCAGATTGTCCTGTCATCACGACATTCATGTCGGTATCACAGGAAGAATCTTCCTCATAGTCTAAATCTAATATGGACACACCGTTATGGATACCCACAGAAATAGCAGCAATATGATCCAAAATTGGCGTAGTTTCGATTAATTGTCGATAAATTAAATTTTCAACCGCATCATGTAACGCCACAAATGCGCCGGTAATACTGGCGGTACGCGTGCCACCATCGGCTTGAATGACATCACAATCAATTTGTATGGTCCGCTCACCCAGTTGTTTTAAATCAACCACAGCACGTAATGACCGCCCGATTAACCGTTGAATCTCCATGGTGCGTCCAGATTGCTTACCTCGAGCCGCTTCACGTTGCATACGCGAATTAGTCGAACACGGAAGCATGCCGTACTCAGCAGTTAACCATCCCTGCCCTTGTCCTTTGAGAAACGGCGGTACTTTTTCACTCACACTGGCCGTGCAAATCACTTTCGTATCGCCAAATTCGATTAGTACTGAGCCATCAGCATGTTTGGTATAACCTCGAGTAATTGTTACCGGTCTTATTTGATTGCAGTCTCTGTTATTACTACGTGCCATAGTTTTATATGAACCAATTAATTGTTAAATTTAAGGTAACTATTCAGCTTACCCCTATAATCCGCCATTTCGCTGTTACAAAATGATCATTTACACGTGTAAACTCACATTTTGTGCCTTGAACTGACGAATTATAGGAGCAATCTGAACAGTTACTTTAATGTGCTGAATAATTACAATTTAAGTAATTATTCAGTGTGTTGCGGAAACTATTCAGGTTACAGCCTTAAAAACGGTACTCTGGTTTAGGTGGCGCACCATCTGAAAGTGTCAACACTTCATGGCCATCTTCGGTGACCAAAATCGTATGCTCCCATTGCGCTGATAAACTATTATCTTTTGTGGTGATTGTCCAGCCGTCTGGTAAATGCCGTATCGCTGCTTTACCGGCATTAATCATCGGTTCAATGGTGAAAATCATACCTTGTTTAATTTCTAAACCGGAACCAGCACGGCCATAATGCAAAACTTGCGGGTCTTCATGGAATTTTTTACCAATCCCGTGTCCACAAAACTCTCTCACCACACTATAGCCCACACCTTCAGCTAATTTCTGAATGGCATGACCAATGTCACCTAGATGATTACCCGGTTTGACCTGGTCTATACCACGCCACAATGCTTCCCAAGTTAATTCACACAATCGACGAGCCTGAATAGACGGCTCTCCAACAAAAAACATTCGGCTGGTGTCGCCATGATACCCATCACTAATCACTGTGATATCAATATTGACGATATCCCCATTTTTTAATTTCTTTTGCCCGGGCACCCCATGACAAATTTGATTATTGACTGAGGTACAAATCGACTTTGGATAGGGTGAATGGCCAGATGGGGCATAGTTGAGTGGCGCAGGAATCGTCTTTTGCACATCAACCATGTAATTATGACAAAGTGTATCCAGTTCTTCAGTCGTCACGCCTGGCTGTACATATGGTGTGACGTAATCTAACACCTCTGAAGCCAAACGACCTGCGACACGCATTTTCTCAATTTCTTCAGGTGTTTTGATATGAATCTTCATAATGATTTTCTGAACCAACTAAAATAGCAGCGGATTTAAGTAATGATAAAGCGATTGAACTGAGTATTATAAGCGGTCACAAGACGCTTGTATCAACTTACTACCAATAAATTGCTGCTTTAAATGAGCCAATTTTACTTCAACATCCTCATCAGGTTCATGAATCACTATTTTTTTCTGTTGATTTTTTCTTGGCTTAATGGTCGCAGCAGCGACCCCTCTGAGTTTTAATTCGCTTAATAATTGCTGTGCTGAGACTTGATCCTGAAACATTTCTAGTGTGATTGCATTTAACCACGGTCCTTCTTCTTCGACTCGATAACTAGCGATTCCCAAATTCCTTAGTTTATTGACTTCACGATTTGCATCCTGCTGGTTCTTAAACGGCGGAATATGCACCCAATACATAGTATTAATATTGGACAATTCAATGCTTATAGTCTTTATTATCAGCTGGTTAGCAATGGAACTTTCAGCTTGTTGAACAACCGCATGATCAAAATCACCCCATTTCAAACAAGGGACCTGCTTTGGTAACAAAACAATTTTCTCTGGACTCATCAATGATGGAACCGTCCTATTATCTTGAACATTAGAACCAAGCTGGATGTAGGCAATGACCAGAATATTAATAACCAGTAGTACGACAAAAACAATTTTCATTTAAAAATATAGTAACTATTCAGTGTATTGCGGTAACTGTTCTGATTGCCCCTAGAATCCATCAGTTCAAGGCACAAAATGTGAGTCTACACGTGTAAATGATCATTTTGTAACGCAGAAATGGTGAATTCTAGGGGTGAGCTGAATAGTTACTAAAAATATTTGTATTAAGAACACATCGATTCATTGAATTTTCTTGTTAACAATCCACTGCCTTGATAGAATGCGATGTTACGCTCATCAATAGAAAAATTACTAAATTTTAGTTAGCTTTATATAAAAACGGAATACGAAATATGAAAATGATTACGAGTTCTGCGTTGATAATTGCAATCGCATTATTATCTGCACCCATTTCAGCTGAAACTGACGCCACTGTCGATCTTCAAGACGAAGAAACGGTTGATCAAGAGACTGTAGCCGAGGAAGCGGTAGTAGAGGCTTCAGAAGCAGTACCCGCTGCTCCGCCAACCACTGAAGAAATTGCAGGCGGAATGTGTGCCGGTTGCCACAGCGCTGACGGCAACAGTATCATCCCCATTAATCCAAGTCTAGCCGGACAACATGCGGGCTATCTCACCAAACAATTGATGGACTTTCAATCAGTTGATGGTGAAACAGCTAAACGCAACAGTGCTGTAATGACCGCAATGGTTGCTGCGCTGACAAAAGAAAATATGCAAGAGCTAGGTGACTATTATGCGCGTCAAGAAGTCAACCATACCGCCACATCTGAAGCAGATGAAGAAGTAATCGCTGCGGGAAAGATACTTTACCATGGTGGCAATTTAGACAGTAATGTGCCAGCTTGTGCAAGCTGTCATGGACCTACTGGTTCAGGCCTACCACCACATTATCCTGGTCTGGCAGGTCAGCATGCAGCCTATACTTTGACACAACTTGAGCTATTTAATAAAGGTGAACGTGCTAATGACAACGGCGTTATGCAAAAAGTATTATCTCGCATGAATGCGCTAGAGAAAAAAGCAGTCTCTGAATATATTTCAACTATGCGCTAATATTCTCTTTTAGCAATAAAAAAGGCGGCCATTGCCGCCTTTTTTATTGCTCTAAAAACACCAGAACCAAAGGGTTACCAAGCAGAAAATATTTTATCGGCTGCTGAAACAGTTTGATTGATATCTTGCTCACTATGCGCCGATGAAACAAAACCGGCTTCAAATGCTGATGGTGCAAAATAGACGCCTTCATCTAACATCGCATGGAAGAAACGATTAAAAGCGTCCTTATCGCATTCCATCACTTCAGCAAAGCTGGTTGGCACTCCTTTACGGAAATAAAACCCAAACATCCCACCAATTGATTGCGCCGTTAACTCAACGCCATGCTTGTTTGCCGCAGTAGTAACTCCGTCTATCAGTTGTTGCGTCTTAGCACCTAATTGCTCATAGAATCCTTCGGCCATGATTTGTTTCAGCGTTGCTAAACCAGCCGCAACAGCAACCGGGTTTCCTGACAGTGTACCTGCTTGATAAACAGAACCAATTGGCGCCAAACATTGCATAATATCCCGACGACCACCAAATGCAGCCATCGGCATACCGCCACCGATCACCTTACCTAAAGTCGTCAAATCCGGCTGAATTTGATAAAGACCCTGCGCGCAACCTAAACCAACTCGAAAACCGGTCATGACTTCATCAAAAATTAATACACTGCCATGTTGCGTACACAAATTCCGCAATGATGACAAGAACCCTTCGCTTGGCGCTACCAAATTCATATTGCCAGCAACCGGTTCTACAATCACCGCTGCAATTTCATCACCAAACTGCTTGAACACCGCGTCCAATCCTGGCAAATCGTTATAATCCAAAACAATCGTATGCCCTACCGTCTCTGCCGGTACACCTGCTGAACTTGGATTACCAAAAGTTAATGCGCCAGAACCCGCTTTTACCAGCAAAGCATCATCATGACCATGATAACAACCTTCAAATTTAATAATTTTGCTCCGACCCGTATAACCCCGTGCCAAACGAATGGCACTCATCCCTGCTTCGGTTCCAGAACTTACCAGCCTGACTTGTTCAATTGAAGGAAGCAATTTACAGATCAGTTCAGCAATTTCTAATTCAGACTCAGTCGGCGCACCGAATGTTAAACCGTTTTGCACCGTATCCTGAACAGCCTTAACCACTTCAGGGTGCGCATGACCTAAAATCAACGGCCCCCAAGAACCCACGTAGTCAATGTAAGACTTACCATCAACATCCCATACATGTGAACCTTGTCCACGCTGAAAGAATATTGGATGACCACCAACGGACTTAAAAGCCCGAACTGGCGAGTTCACACCACCAGGGATAACCTTCTGAGATTGTTCGAATAATTGTTGATTACGTGAAGTCATTTATAAATACTCGCTATATATTAATAAAACATTCAAAAACTTAGGTAACGATTCAGCTCACACCTAGAATTCACCATTTCTGCATTACAAAATAATCATTTACACGTGTAAACTCACATTTTGTGCCTTGAACAGATGAATTCTAGGGGCAATCTGAATAGTTACAAACTTAGACCCACCCAACAAGTGCCCGGCTTTAATACAGCAACCAAAATGACACTTATAAATGAATCATAGCCTTAACAGCTGGCTAAGCTATTTAGGGCACCTCTAAAAATCCATATTTGCGAGCATCCGCAAAGCGAATTGCCTGCTTACCCCGTTTCGTCACAATACTGCGTTATTCACAAAAAATATTTCCTTACATATCAGCATATGCTGCATAAATATTTTTTGTTCTGGCCTTGTCTTGTTTAGAAATCCGAATTTTTAGAGGTACCCTTAAAAAGTTTGGCAAAATATTCAGCTGTAGCTTGAATATCGTTTGCACAAAACAAGGCATTACTGACTGCAATAGCATCACAGCCATTTTCAATTAATACCTTTGCATTCCCTAGGTTAATGCCGCCTATACAAACAATAGGCAGTACAGTCTCCTGCCTCGCTTGACAAAGCAAGTCAATAGAAGCCTTAACCGTATCCGGTTTTGTGACTGATGTAAAAAAAGCACCGAACGCGACATAATCAGCGCCACTAGCTTGCGCTTGCAAGGCCAATTCCAAGCGGTTATAACACGAAACACCAATTATCTTGTCACGGCCAAATTGTTGGCGTGCTTGGGATAAAGGACTATCACCCTGTCCCAAATGAACACCATCAACGTCAAACTCAACTGCAATATCAAGATGATCATTAATGATCAACGGAATATCAAATTCACCACAAAGTTGACTCATGTGCCAAGCTTGTTCATTTAACAACACCCGATCGGCAAGCTTGTTGCGATATTGAACGATCCGCACCCCGCCTTCTATCGCCAATCTTGTCTTGCTAACAAGTTTTTTCGTATCAAGCAAATCCGGCGTAATTGCATATAACCCACTAATCACAGCACGCCTCGATCCGGACTCAACAACCCAATACTCCGTCTTTACTTATTTGATTTTTTTGGCGCATATAAACGATCAGGGATATATTGCCCCATTCCAGGCCGGAAACCAGCCTTTAGTGTCTGCCAAGTATATTCCTGCGCTTTATAAACACTCTCGTCTACCGAGAACCCTTTTGCCATTAATGCAGCAACGGCTGAAGACAAGGTACAACCAGAACCATGATAAGAATGCGCCAATCGTTCCCACTCGTCTGAACGCAAAATACCTTTTTCAGAAAAAAGTGTATTCGTCACCTTGGCGGTATTCTCGTGTGTACCAGTAATTAAGACATTCTCGCAGCCCATATATAACAATTTCTCGGCACACAAATTTAAATCTAATTTTTGCAAGCTCTCTTCTTCATTATCTTCATCATCCGACAGTTGCCTTGCCTCCAGACTATTCGGTGTCAACACGGTAACTTGAGGAAGCAACAATTCACGCAAAGCATCCATCATTTCATCGCTAGCAAGTTCATCACCGCGCCCGGACGCTAAAATGGGATCTAACACGAGTGGAATGGTTGGATAATCCGAAACGACCTCAGCAATAGCGGCAATAATTTCGACACTGCCCAACAAACCTATTTTAAACACCTGAACAGGCATATCTTCTAAAACAGCCCTTGCTTGATCAACAACCCAATCCGGATCAAGTGGCAAAATATCCTCAACACCGACTGTATCTTGAATAGTAACAGCGGTCATAACCGGCAGTGGATAACACCCAAGACTAGCAACAGTCAACGTGTCCGCCTGCATACCCGCCCCTCCACTGGGGTCATTTGCTGAGAAAGAAAGTACAATTGGGGGTGGCTGTAACATGCATTAATACCGTAAAATAGCATTTTAACCTAAAAGGAAGTTGCTATCTATCATGCCTACCGAAGAGAATCACGATTACAATCGTTACATGTGTCTTATTTGCGGCTTTATTTATGACGAAGCCCAAGGATCCCCCGACGAAGGCATAGAACCTGGAACACGTTGGGAAGACGTACCCATCAATTGGACTTGTCCAGAATGCGGTGCACGCAAAGAAGATTTTGAAATGGTGAAAATATAAATGCGTATCTTGCATACCATGTTAAGAGTGGGTGATCTTGAGAAGTCACTGGAGTTTTATACCCAAGTTTTGGGTATGAAACTTCTTCGTCGAAAAGATTACCCTGAAGGAAAATTTACACTGGCATTCGTTGGCTATCAAGACGAAGCTAGCGGCACAGTTTTAGAACTGACTCACAATTGGGACACTTCTAGTTATGATCTAGGAGAAGGATTTGGCCACATCGCAATTGAAGTTGAAAATGCATTCCAGGCTTGTGAGGAAACCAAAAAACTAGGTGGCAAAGTAACCCGCGAAGCTGGGCCAATGAAACACGGAACAACAGTCATTGCATTTGTTGAAGACCCTGACGGCTACAAAATTGAGTTTATCCAGAAGAAAACAGTCTAAACTGCACGTAACTATTTAGCTTACCCCTAGAATTCACCATTTCTGCGTTACAAAATGATCATTTACACGTGTAAACTCACATTCTGCGCCTTGAACTAATGAATTCTAGAGGCAATCAGAACAGTTACCGCAATATACTGAAAAGTTACAGCTGCACTAGTACTTCGTCTACTTGATATTGACGGAGTACTAGTTGTTGGCAAAGCACCTATCCATGCAACAAAAAAATCGATGGGATTTTATGAATATTTGGCAGTTTTTTTCTCCATTCCTTAATTGATTGAGTATGGATAGCTTCACTCACAGCGGTCAGATGGCTGGCAACACATAGGTCTGTACTGTCGCGACAAGTCATAATCAACTGCTCCAGTAACTTTTGATTACGATACGGAGTTTCTATAAAGATTTGCGTTTGGTCATGACTCATTGATAAATTCTCAAGTGAAACAATTTTTTTAATTCGCGCATCAGTTTCAATTGGCAAGTAGCCATTAAAAGTAAAACACTGCCCGTTTAATCCAGAAGCCATCAATGCCAACAGAATAGATGACGGTCCAACTAATGGCACAACTTTTATTTTTTTTTGGTGAGCCAAACGCACCAAACCCGCGCCTGGGTCTGCAACCGCCGGGCACCCGGCTTCTGAAAGCAACCCCACATCATGACCAGCAAATAACGGCTCAAGTAATGATAATAAGTCGCTTGACTTCGTATGCTCATTCAACACCTGCATATCAAGTTGCTGCAAAGGCAGCTTACACCCGGTCTGCTTTAAAAAATATCGGGCGGTTTTAGGGTGCTCAACAATGAAATGGGCGATTTCAGCCACCCTTTGCAGCACGGCATCCGGCATGACGTAATGAATAGGTTCATTACTAAGCGGCGTGGGAATTAAATAAAGTGTGCCAACCATTGTGTCGTCAGAAGAGAAGTGTCGTTAATGAACAATTCTGGGCACACTCAAAACAAATTCTGGTATCGGCACATCGAAATGAATCCCATCTTCAGCCGCCATTTGATAGCAGCCCTTCATCGACCCAACAGCTGACGAGATGACTGTCCCACTGGTGTATTCAAAACTATCTCCGGGTTGCAGCAATGGTTGTTCTCCAACCACACCAAGTCCACGTACCTCCTGAATGCTACCATCTCCGTTATTAATAACCCAATGCCGACTAATTAATTGACTGGCAACAGTACCAGAGTTCTCAATAGTAATTGTATAGGCAAACACATGGCGATCTTCTTCCTCAGAAGACTGATCGGGTAAATAAGCAGTACGAATACTGACATCTATTTCATATTTTTTATTTTCTGACATCTGTTCATTGCACACTATTTTTAAACTGGTTTCAAGTAAAAGTTACTTTGCTGCTGTATAAACCTAGAAAAATCAGTTGGCCGCTAAAACCGCATATAAGTGACTGAATTACAAATATGAGAACTAAGCGTTTTGCACACCTTGAAGGTGATTGTAATAACGCTACACAGTTTTGCATTGAATCTAAGGCCACAATACTGTGTTGCCGCTCTTGCCAAGGACTACGGCCATTGTCTGCGAACGGCGCCTTGTCTTGTGACCTTAGA
>JAJFJJ010000096.1 GCA_021774195.1 Nitrosomonas sp.
CATGCATGCTATTCCTCCAAGACGAGATACTAAAGGGCCACCGACTTTGCGATGAGTAAACAGGTCATGAGAACAAAACCCAAGTATCTGCAGCACGAATCCCTGCAGAATAAAACAGCCGCCCCAGATCCATCCGAAAGGGAGTGTTCCAAGCAGATACATCAGCCCAAAAAAAACAGACCAAATAGAGATTAACCCCAATGCATCATATAGCCTGTTTTCTTTATGTAATCCTTCAATTACATCGCGTCCTAATCGATCATAAATATATTTTGTTGCATCTCGATGTGTCTTAGTATTCATGAAACATCTCCAGTTCTAAGATTCGTTTTAAAAAACGATTGCGTAAAGAACAACCTTTCCCCGAAGAATTATATTCGAGTAAAACAAAATATAAGGTTATAAAAAAGGGGAATTACCCGCTAATCTTCAATCTAAACTGCAGGCATTACAAACAGGAATGTGTCAAACATGCTCCACCCCGTGTCAATCAACACCTAAAACCCTCACCTATCAACACCAAGAAGTTTCCTTTATTATCATTTGGTTCAAAGAAATCACAGTGATAAATATACGATCAAATAAGGCGGCAGTCATTCTTTATCACCAAAAACTTAGACCCACCCAGTGAAATTGAGACTAAAGGTAATGATTAACACAGATTTTCCATTAGAACTTTTTAAGACGAAAAACGGGGGGTAAATTTAACGGGTAAAGTGAAGTTTTTGGATTTATCCCACAGACCTTCAAACCATTCCCGTTGCCGCATAGCAACGGCTAAGTTAATCCCAGATTTCCCATTAGACAAGATTCCTAATGGCTTCCATTAGGAATCTTGTCTAATGGGAAATCTGGGTTAAATGCTCGGCATTTGCCGGAGACTTTAGTAAATAAACCGTTTCCATCAAACTATTGTAATAATTGAGTGACATCACAACGGTATCCTCACTATCCGGGCGCGTTATTACGGTACAATCAGCGTCATTAACCACTTGGTGGAGCACTGATTTCAATCCGTTTCTTGCTTCTGTAAAGGATACAATACGCACCCCACCTCCAACATGTACATGATAAAAGGCAACAACAAACCGCTTTTTAACCAATTTCAAGATAAACTTCTCATTTGAATGATATTTAGAGTCCACTACTGCTCCTTTTTAATAAGGCACAAAGAGAAGTAAACACGTTCACAACAAATTGTGAAACGGTCTAATTATCTTGTATTAATTTAAACAGCACCCATTCATGACAGATCAATCCGGTTCAAAAATTCGTTGGCAAAGTGTCAAAATAGCAGCAAGGTTTATAGCACCATATAAACGCCAGGTTATATACAGCTTATTGGCGCTTTTTTTTACCGCAGCCATAACGCTATCAATCGGCCAGGGTATCCGGCTGCTCATCGACCAAGGTTTCGCGACACAATCAACGGATTTATTAAGCCAGTATGTATTGATATTTTTATTCTTGGTCGTCGCGCTCGCGATCGGTACCTTTACCCGCTATTACTGGGTGACCTGGCTGGGCGAACGGGTGATTGCGGATATTCGTCGTAAAGTCTTTAATCATTTGATCCATTTACATCCTGGGTTTTTTGAAGAAAACCGTAGCCTTGAAATCCAATCCCGTTTGACCGCCGATATGACGCTACTGCAATCTGTCATTGGCTCGTCCATCTCCTTCGCCTTGCGCAATTTTATTATGATGATTGGCGGCATCATCTGGTTGTTTATCACCAACGCTAAATTAACGGCCATTGTGATGATTTGTGTGCCACTTGTAGTTGCTCCAATCCTGATATTTGGTCGTCGTGTACGCAGCTTATCGCGCCAAAGTCAGGATAAAGTTGCCGCTGTGGGTGCGTATGTAGGCGAAGTGCTCGGACAAATTAAAACCGTTCAAGCATACAATCATCAAGCCATTGATCAACGGAAATTTCAAGATCATGTCGAAGAAGCCTTCTTAGTCGCTAAACAACGTATTACACAACGCGCATTACTAGTCACCATGGTAATTATTCTGGTACTCGGTGCGGTCGGTATGATGCTTTGGGTGGGCGGCATTGATGTGATAGAAGGACGTATCAGTGGTGGAGAGTTAGCCGCTTTTGTTTTCTACAGCGTCATTGTTGGTTCGGCAGTCGCTTCCATCTCAGAAGTGATTGGTGAATTGCAACGCGCAGCCGGTGCAGCTGAGCGCACCATAGAATTACTCCAGGCACCCAACCAAATCACCCAACCTCAACTACCGCAAACATTACCCAAAGTGTCGGGTAATATCGAAATCAATCAACTGTGTTTTGCTTATCCATCGCGCCCTGATGTACTTGCCATTAATCAGTTGTCTTTGAAGATTAACGCAGGAGAAACTTTGGCTCTGGTTGGTCCTTCTGGGGCGGGGAAATCGACATTATTTGATTTGCTACTTCGTTTTTTTGATTGTCAATCCGGCACCATCAAATTGCAAGGGATTGATATCCGACAGTTAGATTTATTTGCTTTGCGACAGTGTTTTGCGTTAGTTTCACAAAACCCGGCTCTGTTTTATGGCACGATCCATGAAAACTTACGCTATGCTCGTCCTGATGCTTCGCAAAAAGATGTTCAAGCTGCCGCTGAAGCAGCTTACGCACATGAATTTATCACTGCACTACCGCAGGGCTACGATACCAATCTGGGAGATCTAGGACTTGGTTTATCTGGCGGACAGAAACAACGCTTGACGATAGCACGTGCTATTTTGGCCGACGCACCCATTTTGTTATTAGACGAAGCCACCAGCGCACTGGACTCTCAAAGCGAATTCTGGGTACAGCAAGCACTCAAGCAATTAATGGTGAATCGTACCACGCTGGTTATTGCACACCGTCTGGCCACCGTACAATCAGCAGACCGCATTGCCGTTCTAGATCACGGGCAACTCAACGCCCTGGGAACACACGCTGAACTATTGCAATCGAGCCAACTATACGCGCAATTAGCAACATTACAGCTTCAATCCCCAACTGCTGGTTAACACATTAATCTTGTTCCGCATATTCGCTCGGATCATACCTTTCAGAATCATCCGGATCACACCCTAACCGTTTACCCGAAACTTGCACCACCTTCTTTAAAGTCGTCCGCGCTGAATACATACCTAAACCCAAATGCGCCAAAGTTTTGAATTTTACCGAACGATTGTATAACAGTGATGTTAAACGAATTATATCCACACTGCCTTCAGGATAAACCGCGCTTAACAATGCATCTGGCGGAGAAAACTCGAGGGGATCAACAATTGCACGTATCGCAATAAATGGAACGCCTTCACGTGCTGCTATCCTTGCAATCGCCGCACTTTCCATATCGGCTGCACAAGCACCGGTTGCCTCACCTAATTCAAGCTTTGCCTGCGCGGAGGTTAATGGCATTGTAGATTTCGCGATTGACCCGCCGACAATGGTCAACTTCGGTGACAACATCTGTTCTAATCGATTACGCCACTGCAGCGACACGGGTAAAATTTCATTCTCAGCACCTGTATCAATAATTTCTTCAGCCAACACCAAATCACCAGGAATTAATTTTTTATCTAGCGCTGCGGCGACCCCAAAACTGGCCAAAGCCTCGACACCAAATTCCAACAAGACTTCAGATGCAAGCTGTGCGGCTTCATCACCCATACTACTTAAACATAATCTTGCATGCCGATCAATATTCGCAACCTTCATGACTGGGAAACGCAAATTCATTAAACAACTCGCTTCAGACTTCAATGCTGAAACAATCCCTACGACATACATACAGCCTTCTCCCTAGTCAACACACGATAACGAGCCAAGGCCCACACTGGAAAATATTTTGAATAGCCATGATATCTCAGATAAAAAACCCTTGGAAAACCAGGGGCTGTGAACCAAGGGTCATCCCATAATCCATCATCCGGTTGCGTCTCTAACAAATAATTAATACCACGACGAACCGACTCGCTACCCACCTCACCGGCAGCCATTAAGCCCAGTAACGCCCAAGCGGTTTGAAATGAGGTACTGGTATCAAATTGACCGGCTAAGTTTGAATCCAAATAAGAATCATTGGTCTCTCCCCAACCACCATCATCTCTCTGTACAGATTTTAACCACTGGATAGCACGACGAACGCCAATATGGTCCATATCCTGATTGGCCAATTGAAACGCTTCCAGCACTGACCAGGTGCCATAAATATAGTTGGTTCCCCAACGCCCAAACCAAGCACCATTCGATTCTTGCTCACTGAAGAGAAAATCAATGCCGCGTTGCACGGCTTCCTGATGCTGCTGTTCACCATGTTTACCGAGAAAACCAACACAACGTGCTGTCACATCGCTCGTCGGTGGGTCTATTAATGCGCCATGGTCAGCAAAGGGAATTTCATTTAAAAAATGATAAGTATTATCAACATCAAATGCAGCAAACCCACCATTCTTTGATTGCATACCAGCCAACCAGTTTGCCGCACGCATGATGCTATACTGATACGCTTGATCATTGTCATGATTCAGCGCCCATGCCACTGCAGCAGTATCATCGAGATCAGGGTAATGTGGATTTGCGTATTGGAATGCCCAACCACCCCCCGGCAATTTTGGACAGCTATCTCGCCAATCCCCCGGCTCATCTAGAACTTGCTGTGTCACCAACCAATCCAACGCCGCTTTAACTGGTTTTTGGTCCGTATTCTGATCTTCCTGCAAAGCAAGACCTGCCAATACCGTATCCCATATCGGTGAAGTACACGGCTGACACCAGGCACGTTCACCTTCATCAATCAGCAAACCTTGCAATGCTTTTCTACACTGGGCCCGTTGGGGATGATCATATTCGTAGCCCAATAGCGCTAAAGCCTCATGTGCATTCACCATGGCTGGAAAGATCGCACCAATGCCACACTCTCCATTTAAGCGTTCAAGCGTCCAACGTTCGGCACGACGAATAGAAAAACGACGTATCCAATCCGGGAAACGTGGCTCCACTTTAGATAAGACACGCTCTATCAGCATAAAAGATCGCTTCAGACGTGTATCGGCTTTGGGGAAATAGTTCTTTTCTTCTTCTGGTGGGATAACAAATAATTCACGAATATGAATATTTCGCGGATTTGCGGCGCGTGCTTTTAAGGTACATAAAATTGACAAAGGCACCATAACGGTCCGTGACCAATAGGAAACCTTACTCAAATGAAAAGGAAACCAGCGGGGCAGTAAAATCAGTTCCGACGGAACAACCGGTATGCCTCGCCATGGGATTTGATCATACATGGCCAGCAAAATACGGGTAAAAACATTTGCTTTCGCTGCCCCACCATAATCCAAAATCGCCTTGCGGGCAGTAACCATATGCGGTTCATCTGGGGAATCCCCGACCATTTTCAAAGCATAATATGATTTGACCGTGCAGCTAATGTCAAAATCCCCACCATAGTATAATGGCCACCCACCATGTGAAACAGCTTGTTGCTGACGAATAAAACGTGCAATCTTTTGTTCCAAGATAACATCCACTTCATCCATGAAGTGCATCATCAGGATATATTCAGCCGGTATCGTACAATCGGCTTCTAACGGGAAACACCAATGCCCATCTTCATTTTGCACGGATAACAATGATGAACGCGCTTTGGAGAACTTTTCTTCCAGCGCTACCTGGTCAACATCATTCTGATCTAATTCCTGTTGAGAAAAGGCAGACTCGCTACTATGCACCAAATTGTTAGATTTCTGAAGCACACCCGATATTTTTTGCAACCCTTTCATATATTTACACGCACCATATCTATTATAAAGTTTTTATAATCAGTACAAGAAAAAAAGTAAAAACTAGGCCTTATCTACTCGACACCTAGCCGAAAACCAAAAACACCTAACAAAACAGTCACCTAAATATTTTATTCCTGATCATCTGTATCAAATGGATTATCCTGAAACGGCTCATTATATAGATTCAGCGGAGGATTGCCGTCATATATCAAGTATTCCCGCTGCTGCAATGATGCCTCTCGTACAAACAAGTAGGGATCAAGCGCTGCTTGATCCCGAATACGCATTGGTCCCGATAAACGGGCCCGCTTGTCAATCGCACCTAGCACGGTTAACGGAGCAAGTACTGTCGCTCCAACCGCATAGCTGGCATAAAACAAAACATTAGTAACCACCGATACCGGAACATTTGATACATCACGCTCACTACTAGGACCCAATAAAGGAATAAATAAATAAGATCCCGTGTCAATCCCCCATACACCTAATGTTTGGCCAAAATCTTCGTCATGTTCTTCTAAACCCATATGGGTCGCCATATCAAAAAGACCAAACAAGCCAATCGTTGAATTCACAATAAAACGCAAGCTATCACCAAGTCCTTGGCGAAATTTTCCTTGCAAAAATGCATTTAAAACCACATTTGGATAAGACAGATTATCGTAGAAGTTCCCAATAGATCGTTGTGCGCCATCAGGCACATATTCGACATAAACATCGACTACAGGCTCAAAAATCTTACGATCAATACTATCAGTAAAGTTATAAGACACACGATTAACATCCTCATGCGGATCAATCTCATCCACCACATCGGACTCGCCACTTTTTGGTAAAGTCTCACAACCCTGGAAAATTATAACACAAAACAATAATATTATAATAGTCAGATAGTTACAAGGCATTGATCTCCTTGCATTTTCCAAAACTTTAGTTTTTTCTTCCATTCACTATAAAAACAATACGTAACTATTCAGTATATTGCAGCAACTGTTCTGACTGCCCCTAGAATTCATCAGTTCAAAGCACAAAATGTGAGTCTACACGTGTAAATGATCATTTTGTAGCGCAGAAATGCTGAATTCTAGGGGCGAACTGAATCGTTACAACAATACTTCATTGAATACATGCCACCCCGTATATTCACGATGATCAGACCTGTTGTTGCAAGGGCAATACACGCGTTATTAGCCCTCTGCTGCCCAACCACTCTATCTCGTCTGCCAGCGCCTGACGAACCGGATTCTGAGGCAGGCCAATCTCTTTCACTGCCTTACTGCTATCAAAATACATTGGGTAGCGAGCCAAACGAACACCTGTCAAAGGCGCTCGCGGCGAACGGTGCGTCACATAATCTGCCACAAATTCAGACACTGCACCTGCAGTCAGAGCCAACCAATAGGGTATCTGTGTTTTCGGCATCGCTAAACCTGTTACTTCTTCAATCTGCAGCAACAAATCTCCTAACGTTATATTTTCATTGCCGAGAATATAACGTTCACCAAGTCTTCCATGATCCGCCGCAAGAATATGTCCTTTTGCCACATCACGCACATCAATTAAATTAAAACCGCAATCAAGGTACGCGGGTGTCTTAACATTAATAAAATCCAGAATCATTCTGGTTGGCGGGGTAACCTTATAGTCTCCAGGGCCAATCGGCAGAGTTGGCGCAACAATCACAACAGGCAAACCTGATTTAGCCGCATCAAACGCAGCTTGCTCAGCCAAAAATTTGGAACGACAATATGGGCCCGGCATTTCATCAAAAATCCTCTGGGCCGCAGCATCCACCAGTTGTGTTCGACGTGTATTACCAGTCAGAATTGACTCTGTAGAAGTATGCACCACCACTTCCAGGTCCATCCTGGCTGCCTCTTGTAGAACCGTACAAGTCCCCTCGTAATTGACTCGCCTGAAATCACCTTTATCACGCGCCCATAAGTTCGGGTTTGCAGCTAAATGATACAATCGCTGCACCCCTTTCAAGGCACGACGTACGACATCAGCATCACAAACGGAACCACGCACGACCTCCACTGTCGACGGCAAATCTACCTCAGGTAACTCCAAGACTCTTACTGTTTCACCTTGTTCCAATAATTGCCGAACCAAATGTGAACCAATAAAACCACCGCCACCTGTTACTAATGAGCGCCTGTTGCTCACATCAAGCCTCCTCTTATCCAGACAAAAAGCCTTACCTATCACAAAGCCAGAATAAATAATCGGGGTTATCAAGCTTAGTGCATCTACTTGATATTAGGAAATTTCAGATTGACTCACACAAATCGATATTACGATCAATCAGAGACTTCACAGGAATCATCTTTTAAAAAATCAGCTGTTTCGCTCCCCGTGTACAATTTCCACCAATTTTAAAGCTTGCAGCTCCATCTCCATCACGAGTGCATCAACCTTCGCACGAAAGTGACGATAAAAAATCATACTCGGAATAGCGACGAGTATACCAAAAGCCGCATTATATAAAGCTACAGATATTCCATAAGCTAATTGCGCGGGGTTACTACCCGTTGGTGAATTAGCACCAAATATTTCGATCATACCGACCAACGTTCCAAACAAACCCATCAATGGACTTAGCGCAGCAATTGTACCCAACGTTGTCAAATAGCGGTCCAAGTTATGAGCGACAACACGTCCCGCCTCTTCAATTGAATCCTTCATGATTTCACGGGAGCTGTCTACATTCTTTAAACCAGCAGCAAAAATTTGCCCTAAAGGTGAATGTTTTTTTAGACGCGAAATCATTTCTGGATTCACACCATTTCTTTTACATTCACTTAAAACCTTGGGCAGTAAATCCTTGGGTACAATGACACGCATACGTAATACCCACATACGTTCACCAATGATCCCTACCGCAATAATGGAAGCAAAAATTATCGGCCAGATCGGCCAACCTGCCGCTTGTATTAAAGATAACACGCAAAAGACTCCTCATTCATTAAGTCCATTCACCCTACCACTATCTGACACAGACACAGTATGGAAAAACCTCAGATCCAATTTGGACTTGCAAATTTTTTGTCACAGGTGCGTAATGTATCCTGTCAGCATATTTTCAGCAAGAAATCAGATAATTTTTGTCCACAATTCCTGTGGATAAGTTTGTTAGTATTTTTCGAGTATTGGCATTAAGTCACCGTGACATAATAACTTTTTACAATTTGTCTAAATTTTAGACTAATTAGTTACATCTTCATAAACAACAAGTTAATAATAAACACTATATTTTCGTATACTTAGCCGCAACCGAAGACCCGCTAACATAAAAATGTGGATTAATACAAAAGATAACATGAATTTTTTTTCAGAACCTAATGTTACGCATACAGTAATTACTGTAAGTGAATTGAATAATCGAGCTAAAACTCTGTTAGAACAGGCTATACCGTTACTTTGGATTGAAGGAGAAATTTCCAATCTCAAACGCTATCCATCCGGGCATTGGTATTTTTCTCTTAAAGACATTGGCGCACAAGTACGCTGTGTCATGTTTCGGCACAAGAATCAATACCTCGATTGGCAACCAAAAGAAGGACAACACGTTGAAGTACGTGCACGGGCAACCCTTTATGAATCACGCGGAGATTTTCAACTTAATGTTGAAACCATGCGTCGTGCCGGTCAAGGCGATTTATTTGCGGCCTTTGAACAACTCAAAGCTCGGTTGAAAAAAACAGGGTTATTTGACCCCTCTCGCAAAAAACCGCTACCGACTTTTGCGCAACAAATTGGCATAATCACCTCACCCAATACTGCAGCATTACAAGACGTCCTATCTACTTTACAGCGACGCATGCCAATGTTACCGGTGATTATTTACCCTACGCCCGTACAGGGTACAGACGCTGCAAAAAGCATTGCTGCAGCGATTAACATCGCCTCTAACCATGCTGATTGTAATGTTTTGATCTTATGTCGAGGCGGCGGCAGCATAGAGGATCTTTGGTCATTTAATGAAGAAATAGTGGCCCAAGCCATCGTGGCTTGCAACATCCCAATTATTAGCGGCATTGGTCACGAAACTGACTTTACCATTGCAGACTTTGTGGCCGACCAACGCGCACCAACCCCAACCGCTGCAGCCGAATTGGCCAGCTTAGACAGCTCAGAACTGCACCACCGTCTCAACACACAATATCAACGATTAACACGCATCATATTGCACCATATTGAGCAGCAGATGCAACAAACTGATATTCTTGCGCACCGCCTCACGCATCCCGGCGAACGACTACATAATCAGCAGTCGCTGTTAAAACACACCAAAGACCGACTAATCAACAGTTATACCCATTATATTGAAAAGAAACACTGGAAATTAAACGGATTCAAGCAACACCTAGCATCAACCGCACCTAAAATTCCACGCTTACTCACACATCAAGATGAACTGACGCGACGATTACAACAAGCAATGGCTCACCATCTAAAAACACAGACAATTTCTTTACAACACAAGCAAACACAACTCGCTCATTTAAATCCACAATCCGTACTTGACCGTGGTTACAGCATCACCTATTCCGCACAAGGCACCGTCATACGAAACAGCAATCAAGTTAAACCTGACGACAAAATTCAGGTAAAATTCGCACAAGGAAAGGCTGATGCTGAGATCATCAAGAGAAAGTAATTAACGATGCATTTCAGTACCCCGACAATCTTTTAAGGAAACCAATACGATGCCAAAAACTTTTCTCTTACTGGGTGCTATCAATTCATTCATATGCATTGCGCTAGGGGCTTTTGGCGCACATGGTCTTAAGCAGATCATGACTAGCGACATGCTGGAAACTTACTTGACCGGCGTGCAATATCATTTCTATCACGCACTGGGTTTGTTGTTTGTTGGATTAATTCTGTTTCATTTCCCAAAATCCCGTATGATTCAGGCCTCTGGTTGGCTCATGCTATTAGGCATACTGTTATTTAGTGTAACCATTTACGTCTACAGCCTGACCGGAATACGCAGCATGACCATGATCACACCTTTTGGTGGCTTATCTTTCATAACCGCTTGGGCAATACTTGCCGTGGCACTTTGGAAAGAAAATAATTCCGCTTGAAATCAAAATCCCAGCAATTTTTTTCGCCCTGTCCTCGTGGTTTAGAAACCGCTCTTGCAGATGAACTCAACACATTGGATGCCAAAGCGATTAAGGCATCCAATGGTGGCGTACACTTCCAAGGTGACTGGAGAACCTGTTATCAAATCAACCTGAAAAGCCGCATCGCTAGCCGTATTCTTTGGTTAATCAGCAAAAAGCCTTATCGTAAAGAGCAAGACATCTATGACTCGGTGTTCGCCTTGCCCTGGCATGAATGGTTCTCGCCAGATTTAACCATACGCGTCAATCTGGCCGCCATCAAATGCCCGTTACGCAGCCTTAATTTTATTACCCTTAAAATTAAGGACGCCGTCTGCGACAAATTCCGCAAAGCCACCCACAAACGTCCTAGCGTCAACACGGTACAACCCGACATTCGTATTCATGGCTTTCTTGACGCGCACACCTTTACGCTTTATCTGGACACATCTGGTGACGCACTATTCAAACGAGGTAACCGCAAATCCTCAGGGGATGCGCCTTTACGTGAAAATTTGGCCGCCGGTATCTTGCATCTATCCGGCTGGCAACCTGGCACCCCACTACTAGACCCGATGTGTGGCAGCGGTACTTTTTTACTGGAAGCCGCACAAATGGCGTTAAATATCGCCCCCGGTCAAAAAAGGGATTTTGCCTTTGAGAAGCTCAAACAATTTGATGCAACACTTTGGCAACAACTAAAAGAAAATGCCATTGCCGCGCAACATCCACCATCACCACAACCGATCTATGGCAGCGACCTGTATGGTTACGCATTAACCGACACAAGAACCAATCTGGAAACCGCAGGATTACTGGATAGCGTACATTTAAAACAAGCCAATGTACTTGAAATTTCCGCCCCGGAACCAAATGGCATCCTGGTTACAAACCCACCCTATGGCGTTCGAATTGGCGAGCTGGAAACACTGGTCGATTTTTACCCGCAACTGGGCGACACACTAAAGAAAAAATTCAGTGGATGGAATGCCTACATCCTCTCCGCCGACCCCGCACTGCCAAAAACCATCCGTCTCAGCGCCTCACGCCGAACCCCACTGTTTAATGGCGCGCTGGAATGCCGCTTGTTTGAATATAAAATGAAGACAGGCAGTATGAGGAAAGGCGTTAAAGACGACATAAAAACCGACATACCGTGATAGAAAACAAAGCTGTTCGCATACAAACCAATCAAAATCAGCCAACATAGCGTAAGAGTGCCCCTAAAATCCGGAGTTTGCTTAAACCTAAAATCCTCAGTTGATCGCTTCGGCATTGGCCAGTCTTATGAAATAAAACAAATATTTTGTCAAATTTCACGCGCCCTAACGGTGAGCCACGCTATGATGCTTATAGCACACTGTTGTTTATCTTTTGCTGCGTTGCAGTTCGTTGTGAACTAGTTATTATTCCTCACTGCGCCTTGCCAAAAATAAACAACAATGCACTCTAAGCACCATTCAACTGAGGATTTTAGGATAATTCGATGTACCTCATGTTCCGATTTCAAGTCATCAATACATTACCAACTGATCGGAGTGTAATAATTGATGAAAGAAGGGTTATGCCGGATCACTATGTTACGGGTCTCGTTGTAGATTCGATCGTGATCATCGAAACCTGAATACGTGTTACTGGTTCGATTATCCGTAACAACGTCAGTAACCGTACCAAAATCATCTGTTTCATGTCCGCTACTGGCAGTCATAGCAAATTCAGTTGCGACCATGGCAGGTGTATAGTACTCGGTTGCGTTAGCAAAGTTTCCGAAGTCTTTTTCGACGTCACCCGTATAGCGGTTGGCCAATTGTATTGTTTTAACATCTTCGGATGTTACAACCGAATAGAACAGAAAACGACCATCAAAAGAAACGGAAGGAGCGACTTCCGAAATACCGGGGGTTTCCGTAAATTGAGAAACGCTATTGTCCGTTAGGTCCATTTGATAAATATCAAAAGTACTGCTGCCGCTAGCGATATCCATCGCAGAAAAGAACAGATTTTTTCCATCTGGAGTGATTGTTCCACCGGGATTAATTAGGCGCCCCGTTGTCCACAACTCTGAGGTTAATTTTGTCTCAAGATCATACTTATCAATAGTAGAGATATACCAGTCATGGTGCTCCAGGGTACGATATATTATCGATTTGCTATCCGTGGACCAGGTAGGGCCTGCGGCACCGTAAAAAATCACATCAAGATCCTCCCTGGGCGCTGTCGAGCTAATCGATAAATTGGTGACCGTATGTAGTATCGCTCCCGTAGATATATTGGCAATGACAATATTATAAGCACCTTGATCAGTTGGCTTGCCCGACTGAGCGGCATTCACAGTGATACAGGCATAAGCAACTTTAGAACCTTCTGGCGATACTTGCGGCGTTATGCAGTATTGATTGGAGCCCGTTATAGATCGGACTTGTTCCTCGCCGAGCTGTTTTGTGTAAATTCGCTGTAACTGGTAATCAGTGGTGGCAAGAGTGCTGTTGTCTACGTCGGCAAATACAATTCGGTCTCCACCAATATTAATATGAGGGGTGTAACCCTGTGCGATAAAATCCCACTGCATTCCGTCGATGTTAGACATTCCCACATTACGCTCGTCCCCGCCGCCAGTCAACGGTTTCCTGGCGCCAAAAACAAAGCCCGGGTTGAGTGGGTTCAGGGGGTTATCAATGAGATCCTGCAGGTTTCGATTATACGAATCACCCGCACCATAGGCGTTTAAAGTGTTGACATCCTCTAACAACTCGATATCCAATCCAGTTCCTTCATTGAGTTGATCCACCGTGATATTAAATATGGCTTCAATTAAACGATCACCCTGGTGGCTTTGATCCCGCTCAACTTGGAATAACTTGTATCGTTCTATCCCGCTTTTAGCCAATGATTTCCAAGTGTCCAGCTTGTCTTCATGCCCAGTAAAAGTGCTATTACTATTCGCTTTGTTGGTATGAAATGCCGTGGTGTAAATCAGGTTAAACTCAACCTCTGCACTTAGATCCAGATCCTGAAACAAATCATCTTCCATCGTGTCTGTAATGAGCGAGAAGCCGCCGCCATTGCCTAAGACCGCAGAAACAATATAAGCTTTGCCTCGCTCTACGGTGAATTCGAAGTCCAGTGTTTCCACTAGCTCGCTCAAAGGTGCTTGCGCAGTGGAGTTTTCAGCCGCGGTGAATTGACAATCGCCAATTTGCTGCCATAACAAATCATGCAAACAGACATAATTAACCCCGCCGGAAGGTAGATTATTGGTGTATTGGGTAAAGATATCCGGCGGGATCACGGTGCCTTTAATCCTCGGTGCGTCCGGTGTAAAGGCATCAGCACGGGTCACCGTAAAATAGCTACCATTGAAAAGCAGTTCGACATGCAACCAAGCATCATTGAACTTCACCATCGGCAAATCAACCGTTCGCGTTTCTGCATTGAATGTTGCTGCGGTATCTTTCACGTCTGTTAACAGACTAGTAGACGCCAGCTCGAAATCCAATTCGCCTACGTGTCGTAGCGTAGCCTGGAAATAGCTATCTCCCACCTTTACCACAGGAATTTCAATGGATAGATCGACGGGGTTCACATTGGCGGCGAGTTCTGCTTTTGATATAAGTGAGTAGCCTAATATAGCCAAAGACAAAACGAGGGAAGTGATTATTGAACGTGTCATGGATAGACCCTCCAAGAGTGGATAGGAAAAATAAACACCTTTTTCGTTAAAGTAAAATATACGTTAAACTGAGAATACAGTAAAGCTCACCACGAGCAGTCTGCAGGGGGCTCTGCAGTGGTCAAACCTGTTTATTAACATTAGGTCTATGCATCCCCAGTTGCCACAATGACTGAGGATTCCTGACCAAATACGTTGTCAATCAAACAAGCAATTCGCCAATCAGTTTACTCATGAGAGGACTGGTATTAGCCAGAGTGAGGCCCATCAGCACGAGCAGCAAAGCGCCAAGAAACCAAAGTACAGTAAAATAATTTTGCCATAGTTTCATGTAATCAACGTTGGTTTCTGACACCACATAACGAATGCCTTTGGCCCCAACCTTGAATAAAATCAGAAACGTGAACGAAAATGCCATGCCAATATGCGTAGCAAGGGAGCTAGGAAACTCAGGAGCCACAGAAAAATCTCTTGATTCAATTGGTTGGTAGATCTTGGTTGTGCCGCCTGAAGACTGCATGAAGTTAGCATTGCGATCGAAAGATACACGGGCAAGCAATCCTTTTGCAGCGATGACCGGCAATGCGGCCAGTAACCAGATCACCAAAGAAAGGAGCAGGATGCGGCCTGATTTTGTGCCGTATCCAGTCGGCAGCCCCCATAAGACTCTTTCCGCATAAACAATTACGCGCTGGCCAAGGGCATCTATAAAAGCCAGGCTTTGTTGCGTTGCACTGGGTAGCGGAGTGGCAACGGTTTCCATAAATTTTCGGGATTCGAGATGATAACGGGCATCGAGTGCGCCGTTGGTGTCTCCGCTAGTTTTTAGCCGATTGTGGAATGCAGTTAATATCCTGGAATCCGGGTTGGTTGCCAAAAACGGCTGTTTGATTTCCTGCCAGTAGAAATGAAGCGCCGCAACATTGGCGTTTGCAAAGTTTAGTGACCCGTCGGCGCGAACACCCGCGAAATCAGCACTTTGATTGCCAAAGTTAGTATAACGGAAGCTGGCTCCGCCAGCACCAAAATGGGCGTCGACAAAACTTGTTTCGCCACGAAACTCGGCATAGTCATAATGAGCGGACTGCATGACACAGCCGCGAAAATCGGCCCTTTTGGCAAACAGGGTCAGATTGTTCCGATTGCCAAAATCAGCCGCACCAATGTGACAGAAACGAAATTCGGCGTCACCCATAAAATGCACATTACGAAAACCAGCACCGGATTCGAAGCGAGTGTTGAGAAATGAAACATCTTGATTAAATAGCACGGATTGAAACTTAGCCTGAGTCAGGAAGCGAGTATTATTAAAAATCGCTGGGCTTTCAAAAACCGCATTAGCGAAACTGGTGGCTTTTGATAAAGGGGCATTCCGTCCGAATTCACTCGCAAGAAACGCGGTGCGACCAGAAAAGACCGCGTTGCGAAAGCTTGGCGCGCGCAAAAATTTAGTGTTATGAATAGTGACGGCGCTTTGAAACTGGTTGTGATTAAAGCGGGTAAAGCCATTAAATACGCAGTCTTGAATGATCAGATCGCCGGATAAAATGGAATCACTGAGAATAAATTTTTGCAGTTCACAATGCTGTAGGTAGAGCTGTTGATTAAATTGGCTGTTATCGATACGAATATCTATATCCAATGTGTGTTGTGACAATGTCACTGGGCCGGAAAAAACGACATTTGAAATGCGTACACTGGTTTTTGAACGAGGGTGATCGGCAAGACTGGTTAAATCAGCAAAATCAAACTGATCAGTAATGATCACGGCGGATAATTCACCGGTTTGTTGCAAACGAAGATAAGCTGCATCGGCTGAAATGGGTTCAATAGCCCAGGCGGATTGTTTAACGACGAGTAAACAAATCAATAATTTAATGTAATGAAGAAAGGTAATTTTAGGCCATGCACCCAACTTTAATCGGTCTCGCAAAACTGATGGTGAGGCGTTTGTTGTATCAAACGGGTAAGGACGCCTACCAGCATGCCCAATTCATCTAGGCTAAAGTCCACTTGCATGTGATTGCCGGTGTTGACGATACTTCTGCCAGCCATGCGCTTAAGTGTTTTCAAGTTGTTGGGTGTCGCAGACAGGTGGCATAGTGATAGGCGTAATTGTTCAAATACACCGGTTTCTATCTGCTGTACTTTGTGATCCAATGAAACAACAGTCATGTGACTACCTGCGCTTAAAGTATCTTCAATGGTTTCAAACAGTTCAAAACGGAGGTCTTCTGCCTGATAATCGGCCAAAGCATCATAATATTCTGAGAACGCTTGGTTGAATGCTGAGTTTTCCATCACACGGGTATCCCATGTCATATTTTTTCCTGATAGCGGCAAACAGAGGACAAGAAGAAACAGCCCGAGAAGAAACGCGTACTGTACCGGACGATAGTTTGTACGGGTTATAGCCAGAATTCCAGTCATAGCGTTATAGGCCATATTCTTCTTTCAGGTTTCTACATTCCATTGCGATTAACATTTCAAATAACGCGATATCCTGGTCACTGTCCGAGCTTTCCCCATGATACAAGCTATAAGGTGATTGCGCCAATTGTCTAAGCGAGTGGGATGCGCGCCGGATATTAGCCGGATGCGTTTTTGGGAAAAAAACTTTGATGGCGCCTCTCCCAGTGTTTTTTCGTTGAGCAACTAATTCGTTGTAAATGCCCGAACCAAGCTGAATACGCATAGCGCTATGAATGTTTTTGCTGTCTGTCGCAGACAAGGTGTCGATCATTTGTTCGCTCATGCTGTAAAGAATATACCAGTGCGCGCCAATTTCGTAGCGTAACAGCGGCTTTTCAAGAATGCCGGGCGGAAAGAGAATTTTGCTTAAAAGCGATACCGCAAAATCATCAGCTTCTTGTTCAATCGATTGTTGCAAACGATATTTTTCACCAATTAGATCCGCGCATACCCAGTGCTTGTCTTTATCCTCTTTATTGTTAAAACGAAGCGGAATGCGTCGTTTGGTTACACTTTGGTCGCCAAGGGCGATATGCCCTACTTCATGCGCCAGAATAAAAGCTAAAGCACCTGAAGCTAAAAGAGCCCATTCTTCGGTATATTCCGCATTAGTTAGTGCCGAGTTAATTCGTGGATTCCATATCGGTTGAAAAGCATCAATACCCCGCGCTTTGATTGCACCGACAGCGGTAACTGTTTCATAATTGTCATAGGAAACGAGATGAGCTGTTGTGATCAGGAATTTTAATAACAGCGTATCAACAAATAATATTTGAGTCGCTTCATGTGCCATTGCATTACCTTGAATGCTTAATCGCGCTAACTCGATTTCGTAGTCTGCCAAAATATTGGCTTCAGGTAAGCGAGTACTATCAACCAAATAAATATTAATCAAACCATCGACATAAGGTTTGTTAATGCGATAACCCGGCCATTTACCAGCTGTCTGAATGATCGTACCGGCGATTTCTTCTACTTCTTTAAGCAGGTAATCTTCCAATACATTATTTTTCTGTAATATTGTATATATGCCCGATGGCGAGATTGACTGATCAGCCTTAACTGGCAAGGCTGTACTCAATGCGAATAATAAAATAACCAGAAAACGAAACATCAGCTAATATTCTCTCCACTCTTTATTCTGATAGGCTTATGTTATCAAACGGTCAGGGTAAGATATAAAATACAATCTACCTGTTGTTCAAACACTCAAACACTCAAACACCAAAATTATTTTCCTGATAATATCACAATGTTCATACCACTTAACTTATTGACTTCATAAGAGACTCATGGACAAAAACGAACAAATCAACTTCTGGTACGTCATGGTGGCCCTGTTAAGCATTTTGGTTGTGCAATCCCTTTACAATGAATATACCAAAATTGAGCCGATTTCCTACAGCCACTTCCAGACGCTCCTAGAAAAAGGACAAGTATCTGAAATTGAAATCACTGATCAGTATATTTATGGCAAGTTGAAGGTCCCGCATGGAACGGGGCTTCAGGATTTTATTACCACAAGGGTAGAACCGGAGTTTGCCGAGGATCTGGATAAATACGGAGTCAGTTATTCCGGCGTCGTAAGTAGTACCTGGTTAAGCGATTTGTTGTCCTGGTTACTACCGGTGGCTGTTTTTGTCGGGGTCTGGTTATATTTCATTCGCCGCATAAGCAGAAATATGATGGGCGGTGGCATGATGTCGGTCGGTAAGAGTCACGCCAAGGTGTTTGTCGAGCAAGAAACCAAAGTAACGTTCGACGATGTAGCTGGAGTGGATGAAGCCAAGGAGGAGTTGGTTGAAATCATCAATTTCCTAAAAAATCCGGCGGAATATGGTCGTTTAGGTGGACGTGCGCCCAAGGGTATCTTGCTGGTTGGACCACCTGGCACCGGCAAGACGTTACTGGCACGGGCCGTGGCCGGTGAGGCGAGGGTGCCATTCTTTTCTATCTCCGGTTCGGAATTTGTTGAGATGTTTGTTGGTGTAGGAGCAGCCAGAGTGCGCGATTTGTTCGAACAAGCACGAAAATTAGCGCCGGCGATTATATTTATTGATGAGCTGGATGCGTTGGGGCGTGCCCGTGGTGCTTTTGGTTCGGGTGGTGGTGGCCATGATGAGAAGGAACAGACGCTAAATCAGTTGCTGGCTGAATTGGATGGTTTTGACCCCAGTAGTGGCATTGTGTTATTGGCCGCAACTAATCGGCCTGAAATACTTGATCCGGCCTTGTTGCGCGCCGGGCGCTTTGATCGTCAGGTGCTGGTGGACCGGCCCGACAAGCTGGGACGTGAACAGATTCTTGCGGTACATGTAAAAAAGGTGAAGTTACATACCGATGTGCTGATTAAACAAATTGCCGCTTTGACGCCCGGATTTACCGGTGCGGACCTGGCCAATCTGATCAATGAAGCGACTTTACTGGCGACACGGCGGAATGCCGCTGCTGTCACCATGAATGACTTTAATAATGCCATTGAGCGCATTGTCGCCGGATTAGAAAAACGCAATCGTTTGCTGAATCCAAATGAACGCCGGGTAGTCGCGTATCATGAATTGGGACATGCGATGGTGGCGCTGGCATTGCCCGGAACAGATGAAGTACATAAAGTTTCCATCATTCCGCGTGGGATTGGGGCTTTAGGCTATACCATTCAGCGCCCAACAGAAGATCGTTATTTGATGACCCGTTCCGAGTTGCAAAACAAAATGGCGGTATTGCTCGGCGGACGTGCGGCAGAACAAATGATATTTGAAGAAATCTCAACCGGTGCTTCGGATGATCTGGGTCGTGCAACCGACATCGCCCGTGCCATGGTGCTGCGTTACGGCATGAGTGAGGTACTGGGGAATGTAGCCTATGAGCGTGAAAACTCAGCTTTTCTGCAACCCAATGTGCCGATACTACAGACGCGAGAGTACAGTGAAGATACAGCCCAGAAAGTGGATGGCGCCGTGCGTGTTTTGATCGATCAGGCATTGGAACGAGCGTTGAGTATTTTGCAGACAAACCGTGCTTTGTTGGACCAAACTGCTGAAGAATTATTGGAAACAGAAACGCTGAATCAACCCGAAATTGAGAAAATAAAACAGGATATTGCTCACAAAGCTTTATAAACCCTACTCCCCCAATGCAATTTAAAAACTTGCCGCTTTATTGTTCTAGCAACAAAGTTTAGGCTATTGGGTATTTTTAGATGACTGGGTTGGGCTCATACCCTCAAACCAGGCAAGTTCTGAATGCAGTTTAACAACTTCACCAACGATGATCAAAGTCGGTGGAACCAGTTTAGCTTTAGCAACCAAATCCGGCAAAGTATACAAACTTCCAACAACGACTTTCTGTTTTTGTGTGGTACCCTGCTGTATCATTGCTGCTGGCATCGTCTCTGGTAATCCGTAATCAATGAGTTGTTGACACAACAACGATAAACCATGCAACCCCATATAAATCACAATGGTTTGGTTGGGTTGTGCCAATGTAGGCCAGTCCAGATCAAGGCCACCATTTTTAAGATGCCCAGTAACAAATATACAGGATTGCGCATAATCCCGGTGCGTAAGTGGAATACCCGCATAAGATGCGACACCGGAGGCAGCAGTAATGCCAGGAACAACCTGAAACGGGATTTTGTGCGTCGACAAGGTCTCAATTTCCTCCCCTCCCCGGCCAAAGATGAATGGGTCTCCTCCTTTAAGCCTTAAAACACGTTTCCCCTCTTTTGCCAATCGGACTAACAGTTGATTAATCGATTCTTGTGGAATGGTATGAAGATCACGCTGCTTTCCTGCATACACCCTGGTTGCGTCCCGCCGTACCATGTCTAGAATTTCAGATGAAACTAAACGATCATACACAACCACATCAGCTTGCTGCATCAGACGCATGGCGCGGAATGTCAGCAAATCAGGATTCCCCGGTCCAGCACCAACTAAATACACTTCACCACAGGGCAAGTCATCTTTTTCATTTTGCAACGACTGCAACAAATAGTCTTGTGCTGATTGATCTTTTCCCGCAAGCACCATCTCCTTAAATTTGCCTTGCAGCAATTTCTCCCAGAAAACACGTCTGTTAACCGGGTTTTTAAAGTGTTTTTTGACTTGGTCGCGAAATTTCCCGGCAATGGCCGCCAAACGTCCATAAGCATGAGGGATAATGGTTTCTAATTGTGCACGCAATTGACGCGCTAGAACCGGTGACCGACCGCCACTGGAAATTGCGACCAACAACGGAGAACGGTCAATAATGGATGGCATAATAAAACTGCACAAATCTGGATTATCAACCACATTGACAGGAATTTGCCGCTGCATGGCCGATTTAGATACCAATTGATTTAATGTTTGATCGTTGGTGGCTACAATCACCAATGCATTATGCTCTAAATGCACTGTTTGGAAAGTCTCAGCACGATGCAAGATTTTATTTTGCGCCACCAAAGAAGCCAATGATTCATTGAGATCAGGAGATACAACAATGACCTGGGCGCCCGCTGCAACTAGCAACGAGACTTTACGTGCAGCAACTTCTCCACCACCAACAACCAGGCATCTTTTATTTCTGATATTAATGAAAATGGGCAGATAATCCATTATCTCCCGCGCACCCTAGGAATTATTAAAGACGCCACGCAGCCCTTTCGGTGAATGAAAGGGCCTTTCCCCCATTGACAGGTTATAACTCCGCGTCCTTCTTCATAATTTCTTCAAGTTTCACGCCGACTTCTGATTCATTAGTAAATACCGTGCCTAATTTTTTCTCATCCATATGCTTTAAATTCATATTATAAACTTCTGCAGAGAGCGGGAAATATTTAACTTCGGTCACCAGTTCTGATGCATGCTTCATAAAGAAATTAACAAATTGCTTAATTTCTGGTTTATTAGCAGATTTCGCATTGACATAGATAAACACTGGCCGGGATAAGGGCTGATAACTGGCGTCTTCTACTGTTGCATAGGAAGGCAACACGCCCTCATCGCTGTCACCATTAACGATTTCCACAGCGTTAATTCTTTTACTATTTTCAATATAGTAAGCGAATCCAAAGAAACCCAATGCATACAAATCACTGGCAACACCTTGTACCAAGACATTATCATCTTCAGATGCAGTGAAGTCACCTCGACTGGATTTGGCTTTCCCAACGATTGCTTCGGTAAAATATTCAAAAGTTCCGGAATCTGCCCCTGGACCATAAAGCTTAATTCTTTTATCCGGCCATGCGGGATTCACTTGGTTCCAGTGAGTAATTTTTCCTTGTGCGGCCGGCTCCCAGAATTGTTTTAACTCGTCAACCGTCATGGATTTACTCCATGTGTTGTTTTTATTGACCACCACAGTCAACGCATCAAAAGCGATTGGCATTTCAATATATTGCACGCCAGTTGCTTTACAGGCTTCCATTTCCAAATAGGTTATCGGCCGAGAAGCGTTGACGATATCTGTTTCACCTCGACAAAACTTTTTAAATCCTCCACCCGTACCAGAGATACCAACCGTTACTCGGATTTTTCCACGCATAGCAATTTGAAAATCTTCCGCAACCGCTTCGGCAATCGGATAAACGGTACTGGAACCATCAATTTTAACAATTGGGCTTGCTTGGATAGCACTGACACTTACAAGTAACCCCAATATGGCGATAACAGCGATCGTCCTGAGTTTTAACAATTTGAACATATATTTTCCAGATAAAAATAGGTATAAAAATTCTTTGGAGATTAACGATTCATTTAAGGTCCACCTGAACGCTAAGACTCCGTATTGAGAACATCATTTTATTGCAAAATTATTACAGGAATATGACAACCCGTTTCGCAGCATTCTTTTTTAGGTGCTTGCAGTTTGCACTGTCTTCGCAATGTGTATGGCCCAGTCATCAACTTTTTGTTTTGATTCGCCCTCAACCATCACACGAATTAATGGCTCCGTTCCAGATGCGCGCAATAAAACACGACCCTTAGAACTCAAATCGGCTTCAGCTTCCAATTGAGCTTCCTGCACGACTTTGCTTGTAGCCAGATCAAATGATTTTGGTGTCTTAACATTAATCAGTCGCTGAGGATAAAGTTTAACACCACGCATCCATTCGGCAAGTGTTTTATTGCCCTCTTTCAATGCATACAATACTTGCATGGCCGAAATAATACCATCCCCAGTTGTATGCTTATCCAAACAAATAATATGTCCGGAACCTTCACCACCAAGATGCCATCCTTTTTCTTTTAATAGCTCCATTACATAGCGATCACCAACATTGGCACGAAGAAATGGAATTTTTAATTTATGGAAACTATTTTCGATCGCCAGATTCGTCATCTTAGTACCAACCACACCACCAGTCATGAGACCTTTTTGCTGACGATGCTTGGCGATTATATAGATCAGTTGATCACCGTCATATAGTTTTCCTTTCTGGTCCACCATCATTAGCCGATCACCATCACCATCTAGCGCAATACCTAAATCAGCACGGTGTTTTTTAACCGCCTTTTGTAATGTTTCACAATGTGTAGCACCACATTCGTGGTTAATATTTAGACCGTCAGGCTCCACTCCGATAGCAACCACATCGGCACCTAATTCATGTAAAACATGCCCCGCAATATGATAAGCAGCGCCGTTTGCACAGTCCACAACGATACGCAGACCACGCAAATCAAGATGATGAGGAAAAGTACTTTTACAAAACTCGATATACCGCCCAGCAGCATCACCCAAACGTTGCACCTTACCTAACTGACTCGAAGGCATTACTTCTATGGGGACATCTAATCCAGCTTCTATTTCGTGTTCGATCTCATCAGAAAGCTTACTACCTTTGGACGAAAAGAATTTGACGCCATTATCTTCAAATGGATTATGAGATGCAGAAATAACAATACCCGCTTGTAAGCGTAACGCACGTATGAGGTAAGCTACTGCTGGTGTAGGCATAGGCCCAGATAGAAGAACATCCACACCGGCAGCCGACAAACCTGCTTCCAAGGCTGATTCCAACATATAACCAGAAACACGCGTGTCTTTACCAATCAACACTGCGGGGCGTTCACCTTCCATCAAATGCCAATCAGCGGCAGCCAAGACTTTCCCTGCAGAATAACCCAAATGCAAGATCAACCCAGGTGTAATTGGATCTTGACCTACACGCCCCCGTATACCATCTGTTCCGAAATATTTTTTAGTCAATGTAAAAATAACGATAGTTAATTAGAACAAATCAGATGCCCTATTAATCACAGGCACCTACGAAATCAGTCACTTTTTATTTCATTGTATCGCGTTATAGACTGCTAGCGCTTCCTTTGTTGCTTTGACATCATGTACACGAACAATATTGGCACCTTTAGTCACAGCAATCAAGGCCGCCGAAACACTTTCGTGAACACGGTTAGTCGCTTCGTTACCGGTAATAGCACCAAGCATCGATTTACGTGACAACCCAGCTAAAATGGGCACATCTAAATCTTTAAAATCTTCAAGACAGCGCAACAATTCAAGATTATGTCGGAGCATTTTACCAAAACCAAAACCAGGATCAATAATTAAACGCTCTTGTGAGACACCTGCTGCTTTCACTGTATCAATGCGCTCTTGCAAGAAACCTTTCACTTCTGCGACAATATTTTCATATTTTGGATTGGTTTGCATATACTGAGGCGCACCTTGCATATGCATCAAACAAACTATCACATGACCATTTCCTGCTATGGTCTCCAACGCACCTGGTGAACGAAGCGCATTGACATCATTGATGATTGCAGCGCCAGCTTCTATCGCATGCTGCATAACTTCTGGTTTAGAAGTATCAATAGAGACCGGAATACCGGACTCGACTAATTCTTTCAAGACAGGAATAACGCGGTTCAACTCTTCACCCACGCTAACAGGTGCGCTCCCGGGTCGGGTCGATTCACCTCCAACATCAAGAATATCAGCCCCCTCTTCGACCAACCGCTTAGCATACTCTACCGCAAGTTTAGGCGAATGGTAAAGTCCTCCATCCGAGAAAGAATCCGGTGTGACATTAACAACCCCCATAATCAAAGGGCGGTTAGATAAACCAATATCGAATGGCATATTTGAAGGTTGTTAGCTTAAAACATATAGGCAGAATTGAATAACGGGGTACGATTTATATCGTACCCCGTTATTCAATTCTTCTTTCGATTTATTGCTTAATCGGCGCTTTTCGCAACGCCTTGTGAAGATGGTGTATCCGATTCTTCATCAGACTCATCTGTTACTTCATCATCAGACAAAACCTCATCACTTTCTGCCGAAGCCGTTGTTTGAGCCGGCTTTGGAGGGCGCGGCGGTTTGCCTGCCATGATGTCATTAATCTGATCACTATCAATTGTTTCCCATTCCAGCAAAGCTTTTGTCATGGCCTCAATTTTGTCTTTATTGTCCTCAATGAGCTTACGCGCAAGGGCATACTGCTCATCAACAATTCGACGAATCTCAGCGTCTACCTTCTGCATGGTTTGTTCACTCATATTTTTATGAGTCGTCACCGAACGCCCAAGGAACACTTCACCTTCATTCTCACCGTAAACCATTGGCCCAAGTGAATCAGTCATTCCCCATTGGGTAACCATCTGACGTGCTAAATCTGTTGCACGTTCAAAATCATTTGAAGCGCCTGTCGTCATTTGCTTCATAAAAACTTCTTCTGCAATACGGCCACCGAACATCACCGCTAAGCGCTGCAAAATTTCCTCACGCTCCATACTGAAACGATCTTCAGTCGGCAATTGCATGGTGACACCTAATGCTCGTCCACGTGGAATAATTGTGACCTTATGAACTGGGTCTGTTTTTGGTAGCAATTGTGCAACAACGGCATGACCAGATTCATGATACGCGGTATTCATACGCTCATGCTCAGGCATCACCATTGAACGTCGCTCTGCACCCATGAAAATTTTATCTTTAGCACGTTCGAAATCGTCCATATCGACCAAACGCTTGTTACTACGTGCAGCAAATAATGCAGCCTCATTAACTAGATTAGCCAGATCCGCACCAGACATTCCTGGCGTACCACGTGCAAGAATATCGGCTTTAACGTCAGGAGATAACGGCACTTTCCGCATATGTACTCCCAGGATTTGCTCGCGGCCTCTGATATCCGGTAATGGCACAGTAACCTGCCGATCAAAACGCCCTGGGCGTAACAAAGCAGGATCCAATACATCAGGACGGTTTGTTGCAGCAATCACGATAACGCCCATCGCTCCCTCAAAACCATCCATCTCAACCAATAGTTGGTTCAATGTTTGCTCACGCTCATCATTACCACCGCCAAGACCTGCACCACGCTGGCGACCAACGGCATCAATCTCATCAATAAAGATAATGCAAGGTGCGTGTTTCTTAGCTTGCTCAAACATGTCTCGCACTCTTGACGCACCGACACCAACAAACATTTCAACGAAATCTGAACCAGAAATACTAAAGAATGGAACGCCCGCCTCACCAGCAATTGCTCGTGCCAATAAGGTTTTACCCGTGCCCGGACTACCAACCATCAGGACACCTCGTGGAATACGTCCCCCCAGTTTCTGGAATTTGGTTGGGTCACGAAGAAACTCCACTAACTCAGAGACTTCTTCTTTGGCTTCTTCACAACCAGCAACATCATCAAATGTCACCGGATTAGTAGATTTATCCAGCATGCGCGCTTTACTTTTACCAAATGAAAAAGCACCACCTTTGCCGCCAGCACCACCTTGCATTTGACGCATAAAGAAAATCCAGACGGCTATTAATAGCAGCATCGGGAACCATGAGATAAAAATGCTCATCAGCATGGATGGCTCTTCCTCAGGTTTTGCTTCTATAATGACACCAGATTTAAGTAAATCACTGACCATCCAGGGGTCGGATGGCGCGTAAGTAGTAAATCGTCTGCCATCAGACTTGGTCCCTCTAAGGGTACGCCCGTCAATAACAACTTTGGCAATTCGGCCTTGATTCAACTCAGCGATGAATTGCGAATATTCCATTGGCACTTGTGCCGGTTGGCGCACACTGAATTGATTAAATACCGTCATTAATACTAGTGCAATCACTAGCCAAATGGCCATATTTTTAATTAAATTATTCAAAATAGCTCCTTAGTTTGCACCTTAATATCTTTGATTTATCATTCTAACTCTATTTTTAGATTTATAACAGAATGAGTTGTTCAATCTTATTTTATATAAAAACCCAAGCCTTATTCAATAGTTACGATACCAAATAGCCTTTTATTTTATTAATCTTTTTTACCTAACCCAAGTAAATATAATTCATTACTTCGATTACGTGATGCCTTTGGTTTGCGTATCACAACTTTTTTAAACCCAGCACGCATCTCACGTAAGAACGCGTCAAAATCCCTGCCTTGGAAAACTTTGACAAGAAAGTTCCCATCATAGTTCAGTCTCTCAATAGCAAAAGCTAATGCCAATTCTGCCAAATACATACTCTTGGCCTGGTCGCTGACTACAATACCACTTATATTGGGTGCCATGTCTGAAATTACAAGATCCAGCTGCTGCTCCCCCAAATTTTCTTCAAGTTGCTTAACAGCATGCTCCTCTCTAAAATCATTTTGAATGAATATCACGCCAGGTAGTGGTATCATCTCAATGATATCCAACGCAATGACTTTACCTTTAACACCAACTTTGTTGATGGCAACTTGAGACCAACTACCAGGCGCAGCGCCTAGATCAACAACTGTTAAGCCTGGTCTTAAAATATGATCTCGCTCGGCAATTTCTAATAATTTGTATGCTGCACGGGAACGAAAGCCTTCTTTCTTTGCTTGTTTGACAAAAAAATCATTAACATGCTCTTTCATCCACGCTTTACTTGTTTTAGCGTGTTTCATTCAATCAAGTATATCTTTCTAGAGAATTTATGTTAACACTAACGGTTTCACAACGACGCGAACTTAAAGCACAAGCACATAATTTATCCCCAGTTGTAATAATTGGAAAGGCTGGACTATCAGCCAATGTTATCGATGAATTGGAGCGAGGGTTATTAAGTCATGAACTCATTAAAATTAAAGCGCAGCTTGATGATAGAAACGCTAGAAAAGCGCTATTTGAGGAAATCTGCCTAAAACTTACTGCCGCACCAGTTCAGCATATTGGTAAAATTTTCGTAATCTACCGGCCCAATCCAGAAAAAGAAAATGCGAAACAAACACAATCACTAATCAGAAAAAAACACCTGCCTCGTCGTTCAAAGCGAAGCTATCAAAATTGAATCTTAATTTCTAAATATACTTTACATCTAAAATCTCATACTCTCGGACTCCTCCCGGAGCCTGAACTTCCGCCACATCACCTTCAAACTTACCAATCAATGCACGAGAAATGGGAGAGCTGATAGAAATTTTTCCTTCTTTGATATTCGCCTCATCATCACCAACAATTTGGTAGGTCACGATATCGCCACTTTGCAGATCTTCCAATTCAACTGTGGCACCAAATACACAAGCACCATCCGCATTAATAAGTGCCGGGTTAATAATCTGAGCGCTAGACAACTTACTTTCTAAATCAGCAATACGACCTTCTATAAAGCCTTGCTTTTCTTTAGCAGCATCATACTCAGCATTTTCAGAAAGATCACCATGAGAACGTGCTTCAGCAATCGCAGCAATAACTGCAGGACGCTGAACTGTTTTCATTTCATGTAATTCCTTACGCAGTGCCTCTGCACCGACAACTGTTAATGGCGTGCTCATTGTGATTTTTGCCTCTTCAAATGCCTGTCACGTTGGGTCATATTTATGAATGTAATTTATGAATGTAATTTCTGTAGGTTATAAGCCTGTAATTTCTGCATATTCGTCATACCCACACAAGCCGCACGTGCACCTGCCAAAGTTGTATAACAAGTTACCCTCGCTTGCAAAGCTGCGTGGCGAATAGAATATGAGTCTCGTATTGCACTACGCTGATTCTTAACCGTATTAATTATTAGGCTAATTTCACCATTTTTAATCATATCGACAATATGCGGTCGCCCTTCAGCAACTTTGTTAATCGCGATCACATCAACACCTGCTTCAGAAATCGTAGCAGCCGTCCCTCGCGTTGCATAAATGGTAAAACCTAACGCTACTAAATTACGTGCAATTTCTATCGCTTGTTGCTGATCCGAGCGCCGCACACTGATAAAAATTTTACCAGAAGTTGGCAACTTAATATCCGTAGCTAATTGGGACTTTACAAATGCTTCTGCAAAAGTAGACCCCATGCCCATCACTTCACCTGTTGACTTCATCTCAGGCCCTAATATCGTATCAACACCAGAAAATTTAATAAAGGGAAAAACGGCTTCTTTCACGGAATAATACGCAGGGGTTACCTCCTCGGTCACGCCCTGACTAGCCAAAGTTAGGCCAGTCATACAACGTGCAGATATCTTAGCCAATTGTTGACCGGTGGCTTTAGACACAAAAGGTACCGTACGTGACGCCCTTGGATTGACTTCCAGCACATAAACCATATCATCTTGGATCGCAAATTGCACATTCATTAGCCCAATAACATTTAATGCACGAGCCATAGCAGCAGTCTGACGACGCAATTCATCTCGCACAGCCGGTGGAAGATTAAACGGCGGCAACGAACAGGCTGAGTCGCCAGAATGTACACCCGCTTGTTCAATGTGTTCCATGATACCGCCGATCAACACGCTCTCACCATCATGAATAGCATCAATATCCACTTCTGTTGCATTATTCAAAAAATGATCTAACAATACCGGAGAGTCATTTGACACTTTTACCGCTTCACGCATGTAACGTTCCAGATCACCTTGCTCATGCACGATTTCCATCGCACGCCCACCCAAAACATAACTCGGTCTCACAACCAGAGGGTATCCAATTTCTTCAGCCGCAGCCAATGCAGCCTCTGGATTTCTAGCAGTACGATTAGGCGGCTGTTTTAGACCTAATTGTTGTAGCATCTTTTGAAAACGTTCTCGGTCTTCAGCGCAATCAATCATATCTGGACTAGTGCCAATAATTGGTACACCATTCGCTTCCAGATCACGTGCCAATTTGAGCGGTGTCTGTCCACCGTATTGCACAATGACACCATGCGGTTTTTCTATCGCAACAATCTCTAGAACATCCTCAAGTGTTAATGGCTCGAAGTACAAACGATCCGAAGTATCATAGTCGGTAGAAACCGTCTCAGGGTTACAATTAACCATAATGGTTTCATAGCCATCTTCACGTAGTGCCAATGCCGCATGAACACAGCAGTAATCAAACTCGATCCCTTGCCCAATGCGATTGGGCCCGCCCCCCAAAACAATAATTTTCTTGTTATCTGTCGGGCATGCTTCACATTCATCCTCATAGGTCGAATACATGTAAGCGGTACTGGTCGCAAACTCGGCTGCGCAGGTATCAACGCGCTTATAAACAGGCCGCAGATTGAATTGATGTCGATAAATGCGTACAGCCGTCTGCTCTGTATTAAGCAGTTTAGCCAACCGCCGATCAGAAAAACCAGATCGTTTCAATTTACGTAAGGTGAATTGATCCAATGTTTCCAAACGCTTACTAGTCAAAGCCTGTTCTTGCTTAACTAAATCATTAATTTGAACCAAGAACCAAGGATCAATATGGGTCAATTGATGAACATCTTCAGGCGTCATATCACATCGAAACGCATCTGCTACATACCAAATGCGTTCTGGGCCAGGATTGGCCAATTCCATACGAATCACTTCCAGATTGTCCGTTTTCTCATCCAGTCCATCTACGCCCGTTTCTAAACCACGTAAAGCCTTCTGGAGTGATTCCTGGAAAGTCCGGCCAATGGCCATTACTTCACCGACCGATTTCATTTGTGTGGTCAGACGATCATTCGTTTGAGGAAATTTCTCAAAAGCAAAACGCGGCACCTTAGTAACCACATAATCAATTGTCGGCTCAAAGGATGCCGGCGTCACACCGCCAGTAATATCATTTCCAAGCTCGTTAAGCGTATAGCCTACAGCAAGTTTAGCGGCAATTTTAGCGATGGGAAAACCAGTTGCTTTTGAAGCTAAAGCGGAAGAACGAGACACACGCGGGTTCATTTCAATGACCAGCATACGCCCATCATCTGGATTAATTGCGAACTGCACATTCGAGCCACCGGTTTCCACACCAATCTCTCGCAATACGGCAATGGATGCATTGCGCATCAGTTGATACTCTTTATCTGTCAGTGTTTGAGCAGGAGCAACGGTAATTGAATCCCCGGTATGCACGCCCATGGCATCAACATTCTCAATCGCGCAGATGATAATGCAGTTATCTTGCTTATCCCTTACCACCTCCATTTCAAACTCTTTCCAACCAATAACGGATTCTTCAATCAGCAATTCTTTAGTCGGAGAGGCATCCAATCCACGCTCACAGATATCCAGAAATTCTTCACGATTATAAGCAATACCACCACCACTACCACCCATGGTAAAAGACGGACGGATAATAACCGGATAGCCAACCATCGCTTGAACTTGCAATGCTTCTTCCATACTGTGTGCCACAGCTGAACGAGCAGAACCAAGACCAATTCGAGACATCGCCTGTTTGAATTTCTCGCGATCTTCTGCTTTATCAATAGCCTCTCGTGAAGCACCAATCAGCTCGACATTATATTTATCCAGCACGCCGTGTTTAACAAGATCCAACGCGCAATTCAACGCCGTTTGTCCGCCCATTGTTGGAAGCAAAGCTTCTGGGCGCTCAATTGCAATAATCTTCTCAAGCATTTTCCAAGTGATCGGCTCGATATAAGTCGCATCAGCCATTTCCGGATCAGTCATAATCGTGGCTGGGTTAGAATTAACCAATATGATGCGATAACCTTCTTCTCGCAACGCCTTGCAGGCTTGCACACCAGAATAATCAAATTCACATGCCTGACCGATAATAATCGGGCCGGCACCGATGATGAGAATGGATTTAATGTCGGTACGCTTAGGCATGTTTTCAGTTTTTGTTACGTTGCATCATTTCAATGAAATGATCAAATAGATAATCAGCTTCATGGGGTCCAGGACTGGCTTCAGGGTGGCCTTGAAAGCAAAACGCAGGCCTGTCTAACAACTCAAATCCTTGTAAACTCCCATCGAAAAGAGACACGTGAGTCACTCTTACATTGTCTGGTAAAGTTTCCGCATCTACGGCAAAGCCATGATTTTGACTAGTAATAAACACCTTTCCACTGTCAACATCTTGCACTGGGTGGTTTGCACCATGATGGCCAAACTTCATTTTGATCGTCTGTGCGCCACTGGCCAGGCCTAAAATTTGATGTCCCAAACAAATACCAAACAGTGGAATCTTTTGATTAAGCAGTTCTTTAGTCGCGGCAATAGCATAGTCACAGGGTTCAGGATCACCCGGCCCATTTGATAGAAAAACACCGTCCGGCTGTAATTCAAGAATCGTGTTAATTGGTGTCTGAGCAGGGAAAACGGTTACTTTACAACCACGTTGCACCAATTTTCGCAAGATATTACGCTTAATACCAAAATCAAACACAGCAACCTGAAAACGGTGATCTACTTTAGTTTGATAACCTGATTCCAGAGACCACTCACCTTCTTCCCATATGTAAGGCTGATTGCAACTGACTACTTTAGCCAAATCCATACCAGCCAAACCAGGAAATGTTCTTGCATGCTGCAGCGCTTTTTCTTCATCAATATCACCAGCCATAATACAACCTGGTTGCGCCCCTTTTTCTCGCAAAATACGTGTAAGCTTACGAGTATCAATTTCGGCTATTGCAACAATTCCTTGCTCCACCAAAAAATCAGCCAATGTCATTGTTTGACGTCGATTACTAGAAGTTAATGGAAGATCACGTATAACGAGGCCTGCAACATGGGCCTTATTAAGATTACCAGATTCAAAATCTTCTAGGTTTATCCCAGTATTACCAATATGAGGATAAGTTAATGTCACAATTTGTTGGCAATAGGAAGGGTCCGTTAAAATCTCTTGGTAGCCTGTCATGGCTGTATTGAACGCGACTTCTCCTGAATTAACACCATCTACACCAATTGACACGCCATAAAATATGGTTCCATCAGCAAGTGCAAGGATGGCGCGAACAGGTTGTGACACAAAGAACTCCTTGGATACAGACTAGAAATGAAAACAGGGCAGAAACACTTTATTACCCTTACTTTTGAGGATGAAATTATACGTGAAAAAAGATTATATTTGTACGAAAATGAAGCGCGTACCCCCTAACCCTTAACTTAACACTCGCATTGACGTAATAACTATAGATCACAAAATGAATGAGACAAAATCAAAATCAGGTGTAAACTGTGTATCTAATAGAACAAGGCAAGTGTTAGGACGATTGTTTTCAACATATTCACATTTAATGCAATGCTGAAATGCTTAATCTTATGAGCATAAAAAACAGAATATTTGTTTTTGCCATTCTGGCTACACTTATCCCTTCATTAGGGTTAGGCCTGTTGTCGTTCCAACAACACAAGACAATGATTGATGAAAACGTAACACATGAGTTACGCACATCAGCAGAACACGTCCGTCGTGAGTTGGATTTATGGATAAATGAACACAGTTACACAGCAAACACACTATCCGCTTCGAATATAATCATCAATGAACTGTTAACCAATAGCCAAATAACTCATAACAAAGAGTATCAGCAAGCATTAACACATTACCTTCGCTCCGTACATGAAAAGCTAGGCTCAATGTTGGAATTAGCTGTCGCGAATACTGAAGGCGAAATTGTTGCAAGCAACCTGGAAACGCCTTCCACAGAAGCATACACAAAAGAATGGCTGAAAGACGCATTCTCTCACAGCATTATCACTTCACCACCACAGTGGAATAGCGACCACAATACAACAACAATTAGTATTGCGGCTCCAGTTTTGTCATTAGATGAATTTGTTCTAGGTGCTTTAGTAATCACACTTGATTTAAAAACCACGCAATTTGCCTTAAAAGATAAGGGGACCACTCCACAGAGCGAAGTACTCCTACTCGATTCCAACAGTGGACATATCATATTAGCCAGCCATGCCGAAACCAACAACGAATCGTCTTTAAGCCTTAAATTACTCGATCATCTACAAACACATCCAGGAGAACCATCTATTTTCCAAGGCATAATGCAACAAGAAGTTATCGGCTTAGCTTATACATCAAGAAACCTACCAATAACAATCATTACAAAGAAAGATAGCGAAGCCGTTTATGCCGCCTGGGTTCAGCAACGCAATCTATTTATTTCATTAACTGGCATACTCGTTTTGATTGTTACCGCAGTTGCATTAAGAATGGGACATTCCATTGTTACGCCACTCCAAAGACTAGTTGACGCAACAAAAAAAATAGTTGAAGGTGATCTAGACGCACGATTAAAGGTTGCAAAACAAGACGAACTTGGTCAACTCACAAAAATGTTTAATGAGATGACTAACAAGCTTAAACAAAACCAGGATGAAATCCAGCTGGCCAATCAAACCATGATGCAGAAGAACCAGTTACTGGAAACATTATCGATTACAGACGGCCTCACTGGCCTATTTAACCGAGGCAAACTTAGTTTAATTATTGACGAACAGCTTGCCCGATATAAACGCAACAAACGTCCATTTGCCATCTTGATGATAGATGTCGATTACTTCAAACACCTTAATGACAGCCTCGGTCATCTGGCAGGCGATGAAATATTAACGGCTGTAGCAGCAGAATTAGCCAAAACCATCCGAACTGTTGATTATGCTGCGCGCTACGGTGGAGACGAATTCGTTATCATCCTAACTGAAACAAATATAGACCAAGCTCTTAAAATAGCCGAACGTATCCGCACACAAGTAGCAAAAACTCATTGCAAATCCATTGGTGAAATCGTAAAAGTGACTTTGAGTATCGGCATAGTAGAATGCGAATCAGGCGACACATCACAAACGAAACTTTTATCCCGCGTTGACAGCGCCCTTTATAAAGCAAAACATGCTGGCCGCGATCAGGCTTATTACATCAAACCTCAAAGCCATCATTAGATTCTTGTATCTACTAATGAATTATACACCCACCCTTGCTCACCATTTTCAGCTTGAACCCTCAACCAATTACCTTGATAAGCATTTGCGATCAATTTAGCATCTTTCTCAAGCACCAAAAGTATCAAAGCACCTGAATTTGATGCGCGACGCATATTAACGCCAGTATTAGCACTCAATGTCACATGAACATGAAACCCAATTAAGGCCTTATTCACGCGACTTTTATCCGAAACCATATTAATCATTTCGTAGGCCTGCGAAGCATAATTCATTGATGATGTATATTCATCTTTTTGATACGATTGAATAGCCGCATCTAGAAAAACTTGAGCTTGTTCTTTTAATCTCAAATCAGAAATTGCCAACTGCCTCTGCTTTAAACGCGCCATAGCAACCTCTACCTCCGCTATTGTAGATGCGGTACTTGGCTTTGTCGCCAAACGATGCAACCGTAACCGTGTTCTACTAATTTCGTCGTTAGTTTGTTTCTGTACTTGAATTTGCTTTTGTTGAATTTGGCTTTGTTTATGGATCAAAGCTTCTTTTTCCACAAGCAAATCCTCCAACTCTTTAACCTTGCTGCGCAATTGATGCAACTCGTCACAGCACTGCGGCTTCGATACAGATTGTTGTTCACCAGTTAACGTTACACATGCCGTTAAGGTATTCAGACATAGCACCACCATTACTTGACGCCAGCTTTTTTTTGTCATCAAGAAAAGTTTCTCACAAAACATATTTCTGAGTCGGCATTTATCGCTTTTTATGCTCATCTTTTTTTCATCGACATAAACTAAGAAAGATTTAATCAAAATATTACGTAACTATTCAGCTTGCCCTAGAATTCACCATTTCTGTGTAACAAAATGATTATTTACACGTGTAAACTCACATTTTGCACCTTGAACTGAACCTTACATTCTATGCCCTTATTTTCTACAAAGTCATAACAATTATATTAACCAACCATTTTCATCTAATCGATTGAGACTTATCTTTGTATTCATGGACTTTAATCGTCCCTGTAGAGAGGCAATAAATACTTTATAAAAAGATCATTTCAAAAACTATCGCATGTAATGCTAGTTTATAGCGTTTGATGCCAAAGCAAAACCAAAAATCTTTATTCAACGGATTGCTATTCTAATTCAGGATAAAATTCGGACGATACGCGCTGACAATAATCGACAAGATTCTGCTTGCTCAGCACATAATCCTTAACGGGCGATTCTATTGGACAAACGAAGATATTGATTAAAAAGCTAAATACAGTAACATCCAGGTTAGTTGGTTTATCGTCCATGAAATAAGGCCTAACTGAAAGATTTCTTCGCTACTATGCCGACTAATCCCGTGTCCGTGTATTTGGCAGTGAATTAGCATGCGATAAACACATGTAGCAATGTCTCTGATCACTGGCGGCAAGGTGTGGAAAATAACGTTTTTTCACCTGCCAGTTTTCTTCATAATATTACCAGCGCATGTACATCGCGATCCAAAATAAATGCTCTTCGAACATAAGTCGCATAGCTAAACTGGTTGCTTTTTCTGTTGGGCTCAAATCCGCACCCAACTTGCCACCGTATTTTTATATTAAATATTGAATGATGAGGACGCTATCCGCAATTTTCTTGTCACCATTCTCAAAAAACGGTAATTTCCCTTCGGTGATTGTAACGACAGGTTTTGGACTATCTGATACGGCGTATTAATCAAGCGCAAATACGTTTCTAGCTTACAGCAAAAGTGACTTAAGTTGAGAACACCCCAAATGCGGGCAAATTGATGCAGTTTAATCATGGCATTTACCAGTGAATTGTGGGCTCTTCTCCGGTTATATGTATAAAAAAGGATGCCATAAGTACATTAATCTGTTGAAATAAAAGGTTTCGACAACTTTACATACAACGGACAAAATGAGCTTAGGCATCCCGGTATCGATATTGGCATTAAAAGGTCAAAAGATCAATGAAATACAGTTTGATGAGGAAGACAACAAAGTTATCGTCAAATCTCGGCGAGACAAACGAAGGGCCTTTATAGACCCTCTGACAGGATTAAAAGGGAGGTTGAATCGCCTGATCCGACGACAAGTTAGAGACATACCTGTTTTTGGTTATCCATGCTGGATAGAAATTGAATTGGCGCAAGTCTTTATCAGTAAAAATGAACGCCGGATGGAGTCGTGCCCGTTTCTCGATAAGGGGAGTTATTTTACTCGCAGGTATTGTCGTCTAGTGAGTGGATTATGTCGGCACATGAGCATTGATGCGGTATCCCGGCACTTGGGTCTGCGTTGGGAAAGTGTCAAGAATATAGACAGGGACTATTTGCAACAAACACTTCCGGCACTGGAGCCTGAAGAGCTCACGGATTTAAGAATCATTGGGGTGGATGAAGTAGCCAGAGCCAAGGGACATGATTATATGACGGTTGTTTATGACATGATCAAAGGGCACTTAATCTGGGTTGCAACGGGACGTACTTCAGAAGTATTCTCAGATTTCCTAAAGCAGCTGCCGCTTGATACAGCTAATAATATTGAAGCTGTGGCCATGGATATGGGGCCGGCCTATCAAAAATCCGTGCGGGAATATTTGCCGCACGCTGACATCGTATTTGATCGATTTCATGTGATGAAAAACTATAGTAATGCGATCAAGAATCAACGTAGAGTTGAGTTTAGAAAGGCAAATCAAGAAAGCAAAGAACTCATGAAAGGTTGTCATTATCTGTTATTGAAGAATGCTGAAAAGCTCACGGACAAGCAATCGAAAAAACTAAATCGCCTGTTGGAAGAAAATGCCAATATGAATACTTTGTATGTCTTGAAAGAACAGTTGCAAGCACTCTGGAACAATTCGGATAAAAGAACCATGGAACATCATTTAGAACAATGGTGTGATCTGGCCGAACAAACAAATATGACCTATATTAAATCGTTTGTCCGTTCACTAAGAAAGCATAAACAAGGAATATGTAACTATGCTAAATATCATATGACATCGGCTCGAATTGAAGCAGGTAATGTCAGTATCGGCATGATTCGTAAACGTGCCAGGGGAATCCGTGATACAGAATATTTTAAACTTAAAATTAGACAAACATCGGTTCCTGATAACCTGAGCATGTTCTATGTTGCAACATAGATACACTCACAAGACCGGAGAAGAACC
>JAJFJJ010000097.1 GCA_021774195.1 Nitrosomonas sp.
TGTTGCCCACGGAACACGGGGTAACCAAAAACCGCTTTAAGAATTTCTAGTGGTTCAGGCATTTAAATTGAGGGTGCCTCTAAAAATTCGGATTTCTAAACAAGACAAGGCGAGAACAAAAAATATTGACGCAGCATATAACTGATATGTAAGGAGATATTTTTTGTGAGTAACGCAGTATTGTGACGAAATATGGATTTTTAGAGGTGCCCTTGATAATAAATTTATTTTTCCAGGTCTATTAACTTTCGACCAATAACTTTCTGACAAAAACATGACCAAATAATTATCCGAAAATAATTGGAACCAGCGCATAGGACATTGCTGTCACCACACCAATAGCCACCAAATTTAATTTAAAACCAGCGCTCGCCATTTGTGAAATTGTTACATTACCTGTTGAGTAAACTACCGCATTAGGCGCCGTCGCGACAGGCAACATAAAAGCACAGCTTGCTGCCAGCGCTGTGGGTGCAAACAACAACATTGGATCAATCCCGCTGGATACGGCCAACACACCGAGAATAGGCAACAGTGTCGCTGTTGTCGCCGTGTTACTGGTTAATTCGGTTAAGAATATCACCAAAATGACAAGCCCCAGTATCATGAAGACCAAATCCAGATCAGGCAGACCAGACAAGCCAGCACCAATCCAAGCAGCCAATCCCGTTGTTTTAATTGCTGCTGCAAGGCTTAAACCACCGCCAAATAGTATCAGTACGCCCCAAGGTATTTTGCTGGCACTATCCCAATCCAACAAGGCCGTACCTTTTTCCAGCTTATCGCCGGATGGAATCATGAACATCAATATCGCGCCACTCAGAGCGATCATGGCATCATTTAGCCATAACAAAACTTCCAAATTTTGTTGTATTGGTACACGCACGATCCATGCTATCGCAACCAGCGCAAACACATAAGTAATACGCTTCTCCGGCTGCGTTAAACGCCCCATTCTTTCCAACTCAGTCACGATCAACGCCTTAGACACATGCTCGCCACGCATTTCAAAAGGATAAGCCCATTTTGTTAGCACCAACCAAGCTAATGTCGTCATGACCACGACGACAGGGATACCAAACATCATCCAATCAACAAAGCTAATATCAATGCCATAAGTTTGCCGCATATAACTAACCACAAACAAATTAGGCGGTGTTCCGATAATGGTGCCCAAACCACCGATACTAGCAGAATATGCAATACCCAAAATAAGACACAATAGAAACCCCTGATGCTGTTTATGCTTGTCTTTAACTACTTCACCGACCAGAGACATCGCAATAGGAATCATCATAATGGTACTCGCGGTATTACTAATCCACATGGACATTAAAGCCGTAGCACCCATAAAACCCGCAATCAACGCAGCTGGACTATCACCAACTCGAATCAAAATGTTTAACGCCAACCGCCGGTGTAAATTCCAACGTGCGAGCGCAGTAGCAATAATAAAACCACCCATCAATAAAAAAATTGTTGGTGCGGCATAGGGTATTGCACTCTCTTCCATCGACATAATGCCCAATGCCGGAAATAACAACAAAGGCAACAATGATGTAACAGGGATCGGCAACACTTCCGTTGCCCACCAAACCGCTAGTAGCAACGCAACGCCTGCAGTGTGCCAAGCTGACATTGACATGCTTTCTGGTGGCGGCAGAAAAATTGTAATGAATAAAAAACCCAGACCAACACAGAGGCCGATTTTTTTTGACTGAGATAAAAACAAAGTTTTATTTCCAGTTAATTAAAGAAGTGCACATCGAATTGACATACCTTAAAAACCAAATCGAATTTATATTATTCAAACGACTGACAATAAGTAACCAACCAGTGTATATGCGGCAACTGTTCTGATTTCCCCTAGGAGGCTGCCCGAGAATTCATCAATTCAAGGCGCAAAATGTGAGTTTACACGTGTAAATGATCATTTTGTAACGCAAAAATGGTGACTTCTAGCGGCAAGCTGAATAGTTACGACGATAATACCGCAGATTATGCCTATACTGACACCCGCATTTTACATTTTCAATCTACAATGGATTTCATTTTTATATGATTGGTACTGGTATAATTACGCACAGATGTCTTATAAACTTGTAATGCTAGTCTGGAGAAAACAATGGTAGAAGCTGATGTTCTGAAACTGATTCAAGACAATGAAGTTAAGTTCGTTGATTTACGTTTTACGGACACAAATGGTAAAGAACAACATGTCACCATTCCTGCCCAACATCTTGATGCGGATAAATTTGAAGACGGCCACCCTTTTGATGGTTCGTCAATTGCAGGATGGAAAAGCATCCAAGCCTCAGATATGTTATTGATACCAGATCCTGATACAGCAAATATGGATCCTTTTATGGATGAACCAACATTGCTCATTACTTGTGATGTGGTCGAGCCAGCTGACGGGAAAGGGTATAGTCGTGATCCACGATCATTAGCAAAACGTGGAGAAATATATCTCAAATCAACGGGTATTGGCGATGTCGCTTATTTTGGCCCAGAACCAGAGTTTTTTGTTTTCGATTCTATTTCTTGGCACACTGACATGTCTGGGTGTTCTGTCAAAATCGAATCCGAAGAAGCTGCTTGGAGCTCCATGATCAGATACGACAGTGGCAATATCGGTCACCGACCACCTATAAAAGGCGGTTATTTTCCCGTTCCACCTGTCGATTCTTTGCAAGATGTGCGTTCTGCCATGTGTGTGACGCTTGAAGAAATGGGTATTGATGTTGAAGTACACCACCATGAAGTTGCAACCGCAGGACAATGTGAAATTGGCACCCGCTTTAATAGTCTGGTAAAGCGGGCAGACTGGAACCAAACGCTCAAATACGTCATTCACAACATCGCTCATTCCTACGGAAAAACGGCCACTTTCATGCCGAAACCTATTGTTGGAGACAACGGGTCCGGTATGCATGTCCATCAATCAATATGGAAAGACGGTCAAAACTTGTTCTCAGGCAATGGCTATGCTGGCTTGTCTGAAATGGCTTTATTTTATATTGGTGGTATCCTCAAACATGCAAAAGCATTAAACGCCATCGCCAATCCGGGTACAAATTCATATAAACGCCTCGTGGCTGGTTTTGAGGCACCAATTAATCTTGCTTATTCAGCCAGCAACCGCTCCGCAGCGATTCGTATTCCGCACAGTAGCAGCCCAAAAGGACGGCGCATTGAAGTCCGTTTCCCAGATCCCTCTGCCAACCCTTATTTAGCATTTACAGCGCTGATGATGGCCGGTCTAGATGGCATTCAAAACAAAATTCACCCAGGTGATCCAATGGATAAGAATCTATATGATTTACCACCAGAAGAAGCCTCAAAAGTGCCAAATACTTGCGCTTCATTAGCTGAGGCACTGGAAAATTTGGATAAAGACCGTGACTTCCTGATACGTGGCGGCGTTTTTTCAAATGACATGATTGATGCATTCATCACCCTAAAAATGGAAGAAGTCATGTTACTACGTTCAACCACGCATCCGGTTGAGTTTGATATGTATTACAGCCTCTAAACCACGAATCATTAACCAAAAAGAAACATTTTAAGTTTCTTTTCATGCTTTCATAAAGAAATAAAATTGATAAACTTGTTACAGGTTTAATTCTTGGGCCTAACAATTAGCCAGCATGGATAATAAAACTTTATTCATCACCATTTCTCTCGCAGTATTTCTGATCTCACCAGATGCATTCAGTGGTGGAAATAAAATATATAAGTATGTTGATAAAGACGGGCATATTACATTTAGTAACAAACCAATAAAAGGAGGAAAACTATTTTTAAACACACCAGGGCCTTCTAGAAACAGCCCTCAATCACCAGAAATACAAAGAAATTTCCCTAAAGTTAATCTTAACACGCAAAATAAAAGGGACATAAAGCGTCGAGAAATTCTTCAACAAGAATTATCTACCGAACAAAACCTGCTTTCTGAACTTCAAAGAAAACTATCAAGTCTAGATAAAGTATTTGAAAAAAACCCTAATAGCGATAACATTAAACACTTACAAGAGAAAATACGGCACCATAAAAATAATATTACCGCTTTGAAAAAAGAACTGGCAAATTTGTAGTTTTACACATAACTCAAATGGTCACCAATGAAATTTAATCAATTTTTTATAATGGCTGCGCTTACCAGTCATACTTGCCTGGGATATACCAGTGTTTACAAGCATGTCGATGAACACGGCAATGTCACCTATACAAATATACGATCCAGCGATGCTAAAAAAGTGGATTTACCCTCTCTAGTTGTCGTACCCGCCATTGATTCAGATGATGCCGCCGCCAGAATCAAAAAAAGACAGGAAACCATTAAAAACAAGGCGCAGCGTAAAGCGCTTGAAGAGAGAATCAACGAAGAGTCTACTCGATTAGAAGATTTAAAAGCCGAATACAAAGACGGAACACCAGATCGGTTAGGCAGTGAACGTAATTATCAACGCTATCTCGACCGAGTTGAGCGACTAAACAATGAAATAAATATACGCGAAGGAAACCTCAATACTCTGGAGAAAGAATTACAAAATCTTCCTAATTTGGGCCGCTAACTTTCTCAATCAGACAATTCCACCCACGCAGGCGCATGATCTGAAGGGCGTTCCAATTTTCTTGTTTCTTTATCAACCTGGGATGATTTACAGATTTTAGCCAGTTCATTACTCAGCAGAACATGATCAATACGCATGCCTCTGTTTCGACGAAATGCCATCATTCGATAATCCCACCACGTATAGGTCTTTTCTGGCTGTTCAAATAAACGAAAACTATCAACCAAGCCCAGCGCAAGTAATTTATCAAGCGCATCACGTTCTGGTTGACTACACAATACTTTACCTTCCCATACAGATGGGTCGTAAACATCACGATCATCCGGTGCAATATTAAAATCGCCCAATACAGCCATTTTCGGATATTTAGTTAACTCATCTTGAAGCCATTCGTTTAATGCAGGTAACCAACGTAACTTATAGGCATATTTCTCTGATTCAATGTTGTCACCATTTGGCACATAAACACAAATAACACGTACATCACCATAGGTACCAGCAATCACTCTTTTCTGCACATCTTCAAAACAGGGAATTGCTGTAACAATGTCACAGCCTTGCGTTTTACTTAAGATTGCAACGCCATTATATGTTTTCTGGCCAACGAAAATCGATTGATAACCAGTCGCTTCAATTTCTTTTAGTGGAAAGTTCTCATCTTGCAATTTGATTTCCTGCAAACATAGCACATCAGGTTGATATTCCTGCAACCAATTAATGACTTGAGGCAAACGTACTTTAAGTGAATTGACATTCCAAGTAGCTAAAATCATTTTATTCCTATTTTCTATGCGCTAAGAATGCACTTAGGGCAGCATTAACTTTCCCAGGCTCCTCAACTGTCGCTGTATGTCCAGCGCCTAAAACAATTTCTAATTGAGAACCTTCAATACATTTATGAATACGTTTAGAGTTTTCCGGCACGGTTGCCGTATCTTGATCACCTACCATAATTAACGTCGGCACGTTAATTTGATCCAGCTGATCATAGACTCCTTCCCGGTATATAACCGCATTAACTGCTTTATTAATGCCAACACGATTATTTGCAATCAATATATTACGCCACTTATTTTTTTGCTCAATTCGTTCCTGATCAATTAAAAACTTTTGTCCAAATAAAATAGTCATCACTCGGTTTGCAATTAACCCTAAACCAAACCAACGCGCCACAAAGTTCAGACGTTTATATCTTGGGACATTATCTGCTGGTTCTGGATCAGCAGTAGTTCCTATCAAGGTTAGTGATTTAATTAATTCTGGATGCCTTATAGCTAAACGCATTCCGACAAAACCACCCATTGATACACCCACAAAGTGACAAGGGCCACCAACCAGTGTTTTTATCAGCTCTTTGGTATCACTCGTTAAGTTATCAATCTCATAACCTGATTCAGTTGTTTCACTTTCCCCATGTCCCTTAAAATCGAATTTTATACAACGAAATGAATCCTTCAATACAGCAATTTGTTCATCAAACATATGCCCATTCCACAACAAGCCATGCGCAAAGACAATTGTCTCGCTTCCTTCACCAATTTCCTCATAATAGATTTGGCTTCCATTAATATTTTTTATAGACATCTTCCTGACCTTGTCATTTAATAATCCGTTGTAACCAGCAACTCAAATCCAAAATTTCTTGCGGACAAACAGAGTGCGCCATCGGATACTCATGCCATTCAACATGATAGTGTTGGGTAAGCAAATGATCCCTCGAAGCAATAGCTCTTGAAAGTGGAATTACATCATCATGAGTTCCATGCACCATAAAAATGGGCACTGACGCATTAACCAAACTCGCTTCGTCTTTAAGTCTGTCAGTCAATGGTAAATAACAAGACAATGCAATTATTCCTCCAAGTCGATTTTGTTGACGTAACCCTGTCTGCAACGCCATCGCGCCACCTTGTGAAAAACCTGCAAGAAAAATATTATTAGCGGCAATTCCTTTTTCTAGTTCTTTTTCAATTAATGCGTCAATTGCAAACTGTGATTCTTTTAGTCCTATTTCATCGTGATGCTGGCCAATTTCAGGATGACTAATGTCATACCACGCCCGCATAATATAGCCATTATTAATGGTAACTGACCGCTCAGGTGCATGTGGAAATAAGAATCGTATCGACAAATTCTGCGGCAATGCTAATTCTTTTACTATTGGTACAAAATCATTACCATCAGCCCCTAAACCATGCATCCAGATAACTGTATATATAGGTAATGAACCCGTGCTTACTTCTATAGTGGGTAGCAATTTCTTGGTCAAGTTTGACATAAACTAACAGCCTTACGCCTGTAAATGGTAGGATAATATTTTTATAAATCTTACACTGAGGGAGAATTATGAAGCGTAGAGATTTTATCAAAATTTTAGGCGCTGGCGCACTAATCAATCCTATAACTTCAATTTTTGCCTCGCCTGCACGCAAATTAGATTACGACAAGTGGAATGGTTTCAGATTAAGTTATCACGTCACACTCCCGAACACTGGAAAGAGAGCCCGCCTGTGGTTACCTTTACCCGATTCTACCGATACCAAATATCAAATTACACTTGGTAATATTTGGGATGGAACTAACAAGATAGCCCAGTTTAATAAGCTTAAAAACAGTAACTCGCCGGTATTTTATGCCGAATGGAATCACCCGGGCGAAAGGCATTTAACGGTTAGTAGCATTGTAAAAACATCCCATCACTTTACAGATCTTGAACGTGCCACAAACGACAGTAAATATACACCAGCTACGATCAAACCCTTCTTAAACGCAACACGCTTACTCCCGTTAGATGGCATTGTGCGACAAACGGCTATTAATATCACTTCAGAATATGGTGCTACTTCTCCAATCGAGAAAGCACGAGCTATTTATAATTGGGTTATCACTAACACAGACCACAATTCGGACCTATCAGGCAGGGGTTCTGGTGATATTAAATTTATTTTGGAAAACAAGGTAATGTCCGGAAAATGTGTCGATATTAATTCACTTTTTGTTGGATTATGCAGAGCTTCTGGTATACCAGCCAGAATACAGTATGGTATTCGCCTCAACGAATCTGAATTGCACCCAAGTCTAAGCCGATTAAGCGATGTAACTCAATCTCAGCACAGCCGTTCCGAATTCTACGTCAATCATATTGGATGGATACCCGTCAATCCTGCAGATGTCAATAAAGTGATTAAATTAGAAAACCTAGCCCATGATCATCCGAGCATTAGAAATTTACAAAAGAAATTTTTTGGTACTTGGGAAATGAATTGGGCCTCTTTTAATCATCTGAATGATGTTGAATTAACGCCAACCAGCACAGCCCGTAAATTACCCTATTTCATGTTTCCTCATGCTGAAATTGATGGACAAGCCCTTGACAGCCTTGATCCCAATAATTTTTCTTACAAAATAACTTCGTCATTACTTATTGGTACCGGGGCTACCTTTTAATCAATTCAGTTTTCTTCCTTAGTAAGGATTTACAGAATAATCCTAAAATCCTCAGTTGCATGGTGTTTAGAGTGCGTTATTGTTTCTTTTTGGCAAGGCGCAATGAGGCGAAATAACGAGTTATTGCAACGAATTGCAACACAGCAAAAATGAAAAAATAGCGTGCTATAAACATCATAGCGAGGCTCACCCAAGAGGTGTGTATCATATTAAAAATATTATTCGTAATTTCATAAGGTTGGTTGTTTTTGTAGCGGCCAACTGAGGAATTTAGGTTAAAGGATCAAGAAGCTAATGGACGAGTCATCATTGAATGCAACCATGCGCAAATTTGGCGCGCCGCATACGGTTATACGAGAATTCAAGCATTGGTCGGTTTTATTACGACCGGCGCAAGCAACATTGGGGGCAATCGTATTGGTCGCACATGAACCGGCCAAAGCATTTTCTGAACTTGGCCAAGATAGCTTTACTGAATTACACGCCGTCACCAATCAGCTGGAATTTGCGCTGACAAAAGCATTTCAATACGACAAACTGAATTACCTGATGCTTATGATGGTGGACCCAGACGTACATTTTCATGTCATACCACGCTATGCGCAATCCCAACAATTCGCCGAAATGGAATTTGTTGATGCAGGTTGGCCGGCGGTTCCTGATCTGGGTCAGGTCAATAAAACAGATAAACAGATTAATCAACTGATTATGGATCATGTTAAGTCTTGCTGGTAATCAATGAACGAGGAAAAAGTGACAGAAACATCACCCCCCCCAACTACGCCCGAAATAGCAGAGGCTGGTAAGCCGGAATTCCCATTACGCGAGGCGCATGAACTAGTGCGCGACTTGATGACACCCAATCCCTGGATTTATTGGGCGGATTTTCTGTTTCATATTTCATTAGGCTGGGCTGCGTTTTTCACCGCTTTATTCTCGCCTTTATTGTCACTCTGGCAGATAGCGGCCTATGTCGTTGCTGTTTTAGCGCTTTACCGTTCAGCCATCTTTGTACATGAATTAGCGCATTTGAAAAAAGGGACATTCAAGAACTTTCGCTTAGTGTGGAATTTGATTTGCGGCACGCCACTGATGATCCCGTCGTTCACTTACGACGGCGTGCATAATGATCATCATAAACCGGATGTCTACGGCACCAGTAAAGATGGTGAATATGTTCCCTTTGCGACAAAAAGACCAATTGAAATGGTGGGTTATGTATTGTTGTCATTACTGTTGCCAGCTTTACTGGCCGCACGCTTCTTATTATTAACACCGCTGTGCTACTTAATCCCACCGCTACGAAAAATCGTTTGGGAACGCGCTTCATCGATGACTATCGACCCCAGCTACAAACGGGCTGAAAATGCGATTCGTAATGATTTGAACTGGAAACAACAAGAAATGACTACCTGTGTTTTTGCTTTTTTAGTGATTGCATTGGTTGCATTTGAAGTTTTCCCTCAAGACGTGCTGGTGTTATGGTACCTGATTGCAGTGGCTATTTTTATACTCAATTCGTTGCGTACATTAGCGGCGCATGCCTACCGCAACCCCGGTGCGGAAAGATTGACCTATACCGAGCAATACCTGGATTCCATTAATATTCCCGGTAATATCTTGATCACCCCATTATGGGCGCCGGTTGGGTTGCGTTACCATGCCACACATCATCTTTTTATGAGTATGCCCTATCATAATTTGGGCAAGGCGCAACGCCGTCTAGTTGAAGGTTTGAGCGATAACACACTTTACCTGACAACACTGCGCGGCGGTTTATGGGAGGCGTTAACCAGGATATGGCAGGAATCCACTGCGGCTTCGCACCCAAACCCAGACAAACGTTAAGCTTAAAGTGCCATGTCACAGACCACGCCAGTGCCAAATCCACCATCGGGAATGACACAACTTGTTTTGTTACGGCATGGGCAAAGCATCTGGAATCGAGACAAGGTGTTTACCGGTTGGAGTGATGTCGCACTTAGCCCGAAAGGTCAGCAAGAGGCTGAAAAGGCGGCATTGCTTATGCAACAAGCGGGCCTCTCATTCGATCTATGTTTTTCCTCCACCTTGCAGCGTTCAACGGAATCACTGAAAATTATTTTGTCGGTGATGGGACTTGAAGAAAACCCCGTGCAGGAACATTGGCGATTAAATGAGCGTCATTATGGTGCTTTGGAAGGCATGCGGCGTTGGCCTGCGGTAAAAAAACATGGGGTTTGGCCTGTTCTGAGTACACAATTACAGTTTTCCGCTATGCCTCCTAAGCTTGCCCCTCAAGATCCACGCGCCCCGGCTAATCAGGATTGCTATGCGGCGAATAATAAAGCTGACTTACCGTTGGCTGAAAGCTTGCAACAAACCCATGCAAGGTTACTGCCGTACTGGCAACAAACCATCAAGCCGGAAATACAGCAAGGCAAACGGGTACTGATTGTTTCACATAAGAATCTACTTCGTACCTTGATAATGGAACTGGATCAGTTAACGCCAAATCAGGTGATGAAACTTAGTTTGAAAACCGGCAGGCCACTAATTTATGAACTGGATCATGCGTTAAATCCCATTCGGCATTACTATCTAGATAAAAAAAGTTAATTTTTTATCACTGTGCATGACCTTAAGGGTGCCTCTAAAAAATCAGAGTTCGCCCAAATGCAAGGCACGAGAAAAATTTTGTAGCGCAGCATATGTTTGATATGTAAGAAAGAAATTTTTCTTGTAACACAGCAGTTGGGATGAAATCTGGATTTTTAGAGATGACCTTAATTTATAGTTTTCCACCCATCGCAGACCATAACGCCAAAACTCTAATTCTCGGTAGCATGCCCGGCCAGGCTTCACTCACAGCCAATCAATATTACGCTCATCAACGCAATGCCTTCTGGCCCATTATGGCCAGGTTACTTCAATTCGACCTTGACGCATCCTATCAACAAAAAACCCAAGCGCTGTGTGCAGCTCAAATTGCACTATGGGACGTGCTGCAATCGTGCAAACGAAAAGGCAGCCTGGACACTATGATAGAGGCTGATACGCAAACTCCCAACGACTTTCAATCTTTCTTCCAAACGCACAACAAAATTACCCATGTTTTTTTCAATGGGGGTAAAGCGGAAAGTTGTTTTAAACGTTATGTCGTGCACGATGCCGATTCCACAACATTCCAATTGACCCGCTTGCCGTCAACAAGCCCGGCTCATGCGGCTTTATCATTTGAGCAAAAGCTAGCGGTTTGGCAGCGGGTTTTGATGAAATGAATGGAAATTGTTGACGCTGCCCAATTTTCTAGTAGATATGTGTTGTATTAATGCAGGGTGCTTGTGTAATTTACAGGACACTTGTGCGATTGATGTCAGTTTGGATTGGGTAGTACAATATTGACCAGGTCATTTCGCACTACGTTTCAAAGTCCGTTGAGGGTTAATATGAGTAATGAAGTAGCTACAATTGAAGAAATCATCAGAAATATGACCAAGGATGGTCGCAAGGTGTCAAACAGCAATGTCAATATTTTCTTGGAGGATAGTGATAGTTCCATTATTTTACAACCATCTACTTTACATAACATCCATGCCATTGATTCTGAGGACACCTCCATAGTTCTTGATGCAATCGGTTACACATTTAATATCACTGGCATTAATTTTACTGAGGTCTTTGATAGATCAGAAGCCGATCTCATTATCGCTTACGCTGATTATGATCTAGGAAATGGATTATACCTTGAGCCTAATTTAGTCCGAAGAAAAGAATATATTTTTCTCGATAAAAATGAATTTTTAAATTTTGATTTTGATAAAGATTCACAAGCTTATAATGTTCTAGTACATGAATTAGGCCATTTTTTTGGGTTGGAGCATCCCTCAGAAGCAGGTGAAGGTGAACTTCCCGCGTACCTTCAGGACACAGGCCAATACACAATTATGACCACGCAGGGAACAACTCTTTTTAATTTTGGTAATCCAGATTCTTTTCTTTTACATGATCTTGCCGCTCTAAACAGTCTATATGGTCTTCCAAATAATTACAACGACGGTGATACAGTATATGGATTTCAAGGGAATTCAGAAAATACAGCGCAGAATGTTTCTGATAATGCCAGATATATTTGGTCGACTATATACGACACTGGGGGGGCTGATACTATCGATGTATCAAATTCTATTTTTACTCAAGTTATTGATTTGAATCCGGGGTCCTTTTCTAGCATAGGAGATAATAATCAATTTAAATTTCCAGAAAGCAATCTAAGCATTTACTTTGATATCGAGATTGAGAACGTAAAAAGCGGTTCTGGCAATGACACTATCACAGGAAATGAATTTAACAATAGAATTGATAGTGGGCCAGGAATCGATACCATCTATGGAAGGGCTGGAGATGATCGCATTGCAGGTGGTCCTGGTGTTGACACCATCTACGGTGGACCAGACATCGACACATTATTTGGCGGCACAGAAAATGATTTTTTATATGGCGAAGATGGCAAGGATACCCTGAAAGGTGAAGATGGTAATGACTATCTTGACGGCGGTAAAAATGTAGATACGCTTTATGGTGACAAGAATGATGATGATCTATTCGGTGGGGAGGGTGCTGATATTCTCTATGGCGGCCCTGGTGCAGACACATTTCACTATGATAATAGCGAATTGCCGAATGCATTAATTTCTCGACCAATCGACAAAATATATGATTTTAATCAAGGGAATACCGGAGCCTATACCGCAGCCGAGAACGACGAAATAGATATTTCGGCAATAGTGGGAACAGCTTATGCAGCTGGTGAGCCCATTGAAGCATTGTGGGAAATAAATAAAATACGAGACGATCCAGAAGATAAATTGCAACTGTCTGTTGATCGTGATGGGCGGGGCGATACAG
>JAJFJJ010000098.1 GCA_021774195.1 Nitrosomonas sp.
CGCTTGAACATCAGTGACATTAATGCCTGCATCAAAGCGCAACACATCTTGACGACCAGCATCTGTATCGTAATTACTGATGGTGGTATTTCCATCACCTACTGCAAACAAGTAAGTGTCGTTGCCCGCATCGCCTGACAATTTGTCGCCACTACCAGTACCACCGCTCAGAGTGTCATCGCCTACTCCACCAAATAGAGTGTCAGTACCATCCCCACCGTTCAACGTATCACTACCTGCATAACCGTAAAGCGTATCATTGCCGCCCAAACCATTAATGGTATCGTCGGTTGCAAATCCGCTGATGCTATCGGCTCCTGCAGTTCCAGTTAATACCATTGCTGCCAATGTCGCACTGTCCCAGTTGGTACCGTCGGCAAACTCAACCGCATTCAGCAAGTATTCACCACCGTTAGAAAAATGACTCTGGACTGTAATAATTTCACCCGTGCTTTGTACGGTCAGTTTTAAATCATTACTGAAACGGGTTACCAAAACATCAGTGGCATTAATCCCCGCATCAAAACGCAGCACATCGTGACGCAAAGCACCGGTGTCATAATTACTGATGATGGTATTTCCATCACCTACTGCAAACAAGTAAGTGTCGTTGCCCGCATCGCCTGACAATTTATCGCCACTACCAGCACCACCGCTCAGAGTGTCATCGCCTACTCCACCAAATAGAGTGTCAGTACCATCCCCACCGTTCAACGTATCGTTACCGTCACCGCCAAATAACGTGTCATTACCTCCACCACCAATCAGGTTATCGTCACCACCGGCACCTGACAAAATATCATCACCACTCAGGCCATCAATGACGTCATTTGTTTGAAAGCCTAGAATGTTATCGTTATCTAAGGTGCCTTGTAGAACCATCTGCCTAACAGCTGTGCTATCCCAGCTCGTTCCATCGTTAAACTCAATCACATCGAGCGCATAAGTATTAGCCCCATTGTCATAAAAGTTATTAATAACGGTGATAACCTCGCCGGTGCTTTGCACAGTTAAGTTTAAATTGTGAGAGTCACGTTTTACTGACACATCAACCGGATTAATGCCTGCCATGAAATGCAACACGTCCTGGCTAACACCAGTATCACTGTTATCAATCGAAGTATCACCATCACCAGTAGCAAACAGATAGGTATCATTACCGCTATCACCTCTCAGATAATCGTTTTCACCTATGCTGCCACGTAGCACATCATCACCGTCTCCACCCATTAGAAAATCTCGACCACCACTTCCATAGAGGATATCGTTGCCACTACTTCCAAAAATGCTGTCGTTACCAACACCACCATTGAGAATATCGTTGCCACTGTTGCCACTTAACAAGGCACCATTATTATTTGGCTTGCTAAATACGATTTCATCCACGCTATCGGTAGAAGCATCTCCCTCAATAATGCTCACACCAAGATCCTTGAAGATGGCATCCGCTTCAGCATCACCAACGCCTGTATCAATCCAGTCACGCAATAGATCAAGACCTGTCCAGCCATTCTCCTGCAATACCTCACCGGCATATTTGTTTAATTCAATCAGGTCTGCCAGCGCAGCTGCAGGGTCTACGGTTTTTTGATTCTCAAGCAGTGTATTCATAGCTGAGAAATCCACAAAGACTTCTCCTGTTTCGATCACATCTAGGGTAATTTCATCCAGGTATTGAGAAAGACGCGTTTGCAAAACTAAGCTGCCGTAGACGGATTCTTTTAATGACTCATAGCTCTGCTGCATAAACTCCATTTGCTGAGTGGATAACGATACAACTGCCCTTTCTGTACTGGTATCACTACTACCTGGTACTGGATTAGCCATCTCTTGAGAACCATTACCAAGTGTCACGCCATCTGCACCGACGGTTACAAATGTTGAAGCATTAAATTGCTCCAGAGTACTGATGACTTCAACAAGTTCCTGTTGCTGCTGTTGTAATGTTTCGTATGATGCGCGCACTTCAGGACTCTGTGCGTCAAGAACACTAGTATCTGTCGTATCCCAGTAGCTAAGATGTTGATCAAAGTCTGCCAGCGACTGGCCGGATGGGAGATAAAACAGGAAATAGCCATGATCAGATGCCTGTTCGACACTGCTTTTCACGGTTGAGGTCTCAGCCCAGGCGGATAATAGGTCACCCAGTTGCGCTTTCTGATCGGTGTAGTTTGTTTGGCTGGCGTAATTAGTCAGCGCATTGGCCACAGCGGGAGACAAGCTGGCCGCTTCGCGCAAATCACGCACCAAGCCGGAACCTTTACTGTCGGGTAGGTTTAACGCTTCTTCGGTGAGTGGAATGCTGTTGACGAATTCACTATAGAACGGGTTATTGGCCAAATCCAGGTTGCCTGTCTGGCCTTCACCATCGATCGTCAAATGTGCAGCGGTAGCCGTTTGCACATTGCCATTACCGAGATTGACATTCTGGCTAGTGGCATTTAAGTCAATGCTGATTACACCCAGTTCCGACAAAGAAAACAGTTCATCGGCAGTTGAAATGCCATTCTGATTGAAATCGCGCCAAACTTGCACCAACACAAACGCTTCATCGTTCACATCAAACACACCGTCCGCATTCGAATCCAAATCGGCCAACGCATCAAAACCATCGACAGCCAATGTGCCGTCAGTTTTCATAGAGTCCACACCAAACAACTCTACACCGGTATCTATCGTGCCATTATCATTGCGATCAAGCACCAGGAAGCCGTCATCACTAGCCACCCAGCCGGTACCGGTTTTGATGCCGTCGCCATCGTGATCAAACACAACCACTGTACCGCTGATGCCGATGGTTTCAATACCGTCATTGTCCAGGTCGAGTACTAAAGGGTCTGTGAGGGGTGGGGTCCAGTTTTTGAATTGGAGAAACAGGTTATTGACATCAGAGTTGATTGTATGATGAATGGTACCCCCAAGCTCACGTCCTATACTGTTTAGTTTCGGTGTTGCAGCGCCTAACAACAAGAATAACGCGCCTGGTAATGCGGTGGCTGGAAATGTTGCCAATGTACTGCCAATGGCATTTGATAATGCGGCATAATCTTCCCATGTGTATTCATTATCAATGCTTGCCTCGGATACTTGGGCTATAGAAATTGCTTGACTCACTTTAGCTAAGGGAACAGAAATGGCAAGTTTATTTAAAGCACTTGGTATTAGTGAAAGCAAGCCTATTGATGTGGCCATCACGTCTAGTGAAAGCTTAGGTGCGCCATTAGCTTCAACTGTTTCTGCTGCATCAATTAATGTATTATTAGCATCAACCCCAGCAGCTAAGGCCTGAATCGTTATGGTAATTTCATCCGCAAACTGAGATATCTCAGTAGGACTGTACTTACTCATGATAGATTACCCAGATGTTGTTGTAGCTCATCAGCTTCTTGCTGAAGAAATTTTACAAACATATCGATAACATAAATTACCGTACTCCAACTTCCGATATTACTTAAATAATCAGCCCACTTACTATCTTCTTTTCTCCTACCTAATATTTTTGGCATCCCATTTTTTATCTCGATAATAAGTGCATTTTTCATAAAAAATAACCTGTAAAGTAAAACACTTACAATTGCAATAATGAGCAACATATTGTTCCATGGGTAATCAATCATATGTTAAAGTCCCTATTAATATTTTGAGTTAAATACGCATCATGTTTCCCGCACCCTATTTACATGCAGCACAGTTGCATCTCCAGCACTTGCGCTTATTGCAAGGTTTGTAGCTGCGATATAGTGGATTCGGAAAAACTCATTGTCGTTCTCCCTGTTTAGTATTGTTTTCGAATAGCTGGATCAAATTGAGCACACCTTCATCAATCACCTTCCAATCTGACAAGCGGTCTTTTGCGAACGTATACCTCTCAAACGTTTGATCTTAGAATGAAACATCCGCGCTGCATGATGGGGACGCACCCAGTGGTCTTGATAGTATCTAACCCAATAAAAACTGCCGTCATGCTTATGCCTCACATACAGCTCTTTCTCGCTCGTCAATTTTGATTTTTTGTGTTGGTGTGTTGATCCATCAGGACCTGGCACATCTGCTGTTTCTTTAATACGGATTATTCGTTCATACACCTCACTACGGGTCATTGATGTGCTGGTAGTGCGACTGCCCAGTATGTTATGTTCACTTAGCATTAAGGATATATTTCTAGCCACCCTGGCTTATCAAATTTATGTCTATTGACTTCTGTGTAGGGCACAAAATCCGGTAACAACGCGTACATGTTGACACCAGAACCTTGCCGCCAATCTCGAACTGCACCAATCTGGGATTTGTAGTTGTTCCATAACCATAATCCAACCGCTACCCTACCTCGTGCGCCCCAAAGGTAAAAAGCCATTAAAACTAGGAAAAATAGAAAAACACCCAATAGTAGGGTAGTAAATAATTTGAACAGACATGTTGGCAAGCTTGGGCTTATTGACCCCAAGCTTTTTTCAGAAGCTTTTGCTAGTTTCATTCTTAATCCGCCTTTCTGTAGTTGGGTATCGATCAAATCTGAATCTATAAAAGGTTGAAATTACACCAATCCGAGAAATAATTAAGATAGTGTATCTTCCGGTACATTTTTGTATGTACGGCATTAAAAAATTTTACTGTAATGCTTTGAGTTATTTACAATCAATAAGAATATAGAATGCGCACAAAAGCTATACTCTTGTACTTGGTACTTGGATCGGCTGGCTATGCAAAACTATTATGGCAGATCGTTGGAAATTAACTTTTCCAGATGAAAACGTGACAAATCTGAAGATTATTGACGTGTATTAGTGGCAATAAAATTAATAAAAACAGTCACCTATTAGACCTTTATATCCACCAGTTTTAATTAGTGCTTCGTTATTTTTCTTTTCATCTAGGACGACTGTAATTGTAGCGGGGGAAAGCTATCTTGAGACGAATAATTGTTTTATTTAACGAGAAAGGCCGGGGAAATATAGCCAGAATAACTCTTCCACAGTCGATTACTCTATTCTCGGATAGCCTCCCAGAGAAAGCAGCCTGCGATCCAGCCATTGCTCAATATTTATCAAAAGTTTATTCCGCAAGGGTTCTTTTAAAAATAAGTGTTGGTGATAACTTATATTCGGCAACGATAGTATCGCATTATTAGGGTGCTTGTTTAAAGTAGCGTGAGCGAAATCCTCACTGCCCCAGGCTGGTGTAATCGGGTCATACCCCGAATAAATCAGGTAATAAGGCACGGCAAATTTGTCCATATGCTGACGGAAATTAACAATTTCCCCCTCAATTCCTTTCACGTAGCGTAACAAGCTACGGCGGATGATCCAACCATCTGCCCGCAGACGTGCCTTTTCTACCTCACTATCGGTGAGATAATCCACCACCCAGCCCGGTGCGACAGGCGTGAACAAACTTCGCAGACCTGGCCAGGATAAGACTTCGAATGCACCGTCGAGCAATGGTACGGTTATCAGCGCTAGCAATTGATTAAATATTAACAGCGGCAAAGGCTCATCTTGCGGGTTCAAAAAATGTGCTTCAGCATGAAACGATAGTTTGATTAATGGGTTTACCAACCAACCACGCCAACCTGGCGGTTCGGAGACAGAAAAAGCGGGCCCTAGCAAGACAACACCTTGCACTCGCATTGCAGGACCGTCTTCATTTCGAGTCTGCAGCAAATAAGAGCTAACAATTAAAGACCCAAGGCTGTGAGAAACAATGAATACAGGTCTTTCCGATTCATTCTGCGCATCGCACTGCATGATGGTCTGTCGTAGCGCCTGATCAAGATCTTGTCGCATTGGCTCTAGATCATGTAACTCTATTTGAGCTAAATAAGCATCACTAACCTCCTGTTTGGCTGTGCCTGTGCTAAGTGATTGGTTTGCCTGTTGTAGCGTCGGGTTGGAGAGACCGTGAGCATAGAAATCGAAGCCCGTGACGATGAAACGCTGGGAGAAATGGCGGGCTATTTCGCCATAACGCCCAATGTGCTCATTCATACCGTGAACAAGGAGCACACAGGCGGGGGCATTGGCGGGATCAGGGGAGAACATGGTTCGCACAATCAGCGGGGGATTGTTGTCAGGCCTAGTGACAGCACTTTCTTCTCCCCAGCGGGGATAAGGCTCACTGACGAACTGCCGATGCACACAACCCGATAGCATGACCAGCGTCAGCAATATGAGTGTGGCCACTAGGGTGTAACGCATGCGATGATATTTCATGATATCGTCCTACTACCGAGGTTAAATCTATTGGCCTCATATTGCCAAAGGTTATATTAAGAAGCTAGTACTCAGTAGAATGATTGCTATTGTAGCTGTCAACTGCGAGATTTAGGATTATATTAAGGGTGCCTCTAAAAATCCGGACTTCTAAACAAGACAAGGCTAGAACAAAAAATATTGACGCAGCATATAACTGATATGTAAGGAGATATTTTTTGTGAGTAACGCAGTATTGTGACGAAACGGGGTAAGCAGGCAATTCGCTTTGCGGATGCTCGCAAATATGGATTTTTAGAGGTGCCCTTATGAAAAAACTGATGAAATTTTAGTGCTGCTTAACACCTTCATGGACTTTCCTTGCATGACGGCTTTGATCTTTTGATGTTGTTCAGGTGTCACCTTTGCGTTAGAGTAACTGATTAAATATCAAACTAATATTCTTCTACATGATCAAGAGAAGCAATGATTTGATCAGATAATCGACCGATTCCCTGCTCAAGTTTTTCTACAGCATGAAGATAGCCATCATGCGTTAAACTTTCTGAAACATAGAATGTTTGATTCATTTTCAAAATATTATTTTTTTCGTAAAACCAATAACGGCCACTGGTAACAGTTTTTGCTTTATCAGTTGCGTGAAACTTGTCAAATTCTAGCCCCAAGTGTAGCGTCGCATTTTGATTCCACTGCCCAACCCTTCTTGCAAACTGATAAGTGTCACTTCTGCTATTTAATTCCTGCACTAATAATTTAGCGATAGCTTCTTCTAATGGTTCTGCCCAACGGTGATAGTTTGCTGTATTAACCTCATGCTCGCCAATTTGCACGACCAACCCACCTTGACGCAAGAATTTCGCTAAATGAATCGGTCCGACAACAACGCGAGGCTGTTCTATATTAGCTGAGTTATTAGCAGTCGTTAACAAAGAATGATGATCATTATTCAAGGTTAGGCTATAGTATTTCACTTGTTTGTTAGAAGAAGCGCAAGCAAACAAAATCGAAATAATGACAACATAAAACAAGATTCTGATAACACTCATTATTCTGTCCCTTTGCCCTTAGGCTCAATATCGATATTTTTTTGATTGCTAAAAATGAGGCTGTTAGGTTTTTGGTTGAGTTGAAACAGTAATGGTTCCAGTTCAGCCAGCACTTTCTTCATATGTCGCAAACTAGCTTGTAATTCACCATGCGTTAGTGAGCCTTCAGAGAAATCGGCTGTTAGTTGCTTGAAATTTTCTAATGCATCTTGAATACTGCCAACCAAATTCTGGTCTGTTGATTGCTTGAGCATGATTTCCAGCTGAGCTGCTATGTTCTGAAATTCTTTTAAAGTTACCGTTAATTGTTGAAGCGAAGAATCCACATTGGTCACCACGGAATCCAGAGGCAGGTCATTAACTTTGTTCATTAACTTGCTCGCTTTGCTAATAATCTGCTCGAATTGATTTTCTAGTGTTGGAATTACTGAATAACCGCTGAATGATGCTAAGCTAACTATTTCATCTTCGTCTTCATCAAATCGTAATTCGATGTATTTGCTTCCTGTCAGAAGATTTCCCGTAACGAGGCTGCCTTTTAGTCCCTTCTCCAACAATGCACTAATTTTCTCATCAACCACGGGAAGAATATCTTCCTCATCCTCAAACCCCATGCGTCCTGGTTCAACCATAATCATTACTGGAATTAATGTATTCTGATCAAGCACATTAGTGATTTCAGGGTAATTAACATCTGTGCGAATAACCGCACCAATCTTTATCCCTCGATACTCAACCGGCGCACCGGCTTTTAGCCCGCGAATTGAATCCCTAAACAACAAAATAAAATGCAATGCATGCTTGTAACGATTTTCATTAATTGCATCTTTGTTCGGATAGATAACAAAATATTCACGTCCGGTAACGAGTTCCCCACGTGGCAAATCCTTTGGCACATCAAAAGTAACACCACCAGCAATTATCGCTTCCAACGTTCCCGTTTGAAAACGAATACCATCCGCTGATGTTTCAATTTCAATTCCGCTCATTTCCCAAAACTTTGTATTGGTCGTAATCAATCTATCGTAGGGGCTTTCAATAAACGCATTATAGTAAACCGTTCTTTCTTGTGTATTAAAATGAACATGCTCAATACGACCCACATCAATGCCATGGTATAAAATAGGGTCGCCAACCTGCAGTGCTTGATAGCCACTGCTTTCTAAAGTGATATGAAGGCCTGGTGTTCCTGCCGGAGTCACCGGCTCGCTATCTAGTCCAATAAATTCGTAATGTTCCTCAGTTGACCTACCAGGTGCCAATTCAATATAAGCACCTGAAAAAAGCGTTCCCAAACCAGAGATGCCACCCTTCCCTATTCTTGGCCTTACCACCCAGAATTCAGTATCTTTTTTGAGCAAATGTTGGTCTTGTTTATGAATACGCGCTGTCACTACTACACCCTCAAGATTATCATTGAGTTCTACACTCTCCACCAAGCCGACTTCAACATTCTTTATTTTGATCTTTGTTTTCCCAGCTTCAACACCTTCAGCCGTTTTAAAATTAACAACAATCACGGGACCCAAGCTGCTCAAATGAAAATAGACCATCCAAACGCCAATCAATACAGCAATAATCGGCACCAACCAAATAATTGAGATTGACTTGAGTGGCATTATCTGTGCTGGAGAAGATTTTTCTTCAATACTCATCAAACGGCCTTCTCTTTACCAATGGGATCCCAGATTAAACGTGGGTCAAAACTCAACGCCGCCAATACCGTAACAATGACCATGCCAGCAAATGCAACAACTCCCCAACCAGGATAAATGCTCATAATGTTTCCGAGCTTTATTAAAACAACCAATATAACCACAACAAACACGTCAATCATTGACCAGCGTCCAACTAACTCTGTTACACGAAAAAGTTGCGTTTTCTGTTGGTGAGATTTTTTACTTTGAGTGTGAACACTGTAGCAAAGCCAACTTAAAGCAATGATCTTGCCAATGGGCACCATAACGCTTGCAATAAAGATAATCAGAGCAATAGGATAAGAACCATGCTCCCACAAAACAAGCACGCCACCTAATATTGTATTAGTCGTTTCTTCCCCAAAGAAATTAGTATGCATAATCGGTAACATATTAGCCGGGAAATACAGCAACACACCCGTAATCAAAAGCGCCCAAGTCCGTTGCAAACTGTCCTTTTTTCTTACATGTAAGTAAGCACTGCAAGTGTCACAGATTTTCTTTTGTACGTCAGCAATTTCTGTACACACATGACATCCTTGGTGGAGGCCGTTTATCGGAGCAGGTAAAACAGGAATATTTTCTTTTTCTTTGATCCATTGCCAAGCCTGGTGCCTATCAATATGTAAAGCTGCAGCGGTCATACTAACGATAAAAAACACGTATGACCAAAAAGAAAGCCCAAGACTAACGTCTGCAAGAGAAATGATTTTGATGAAACTGACAAGAATTCCAATAAGAAAAATATCGGCCATATTCCAATGCTGTAGAAGAGCAATTAATTTCATCAATGCACGTGTACCGGGGAAAAACCGTGAAGATTTTAGCGACACATACACGTAAATTGCACTTAAGAGATAAAGTGCTGGAACAACTATAATCGTAATAAAAATTAATATCGCTAAACTGGTAAAATTTTCCGTCACCAGAACTGTAATACTCTGTAACAACATCGTGGTTCTATCTTGCCCCTGAGCGCTGAATGTCAGAAAGGGAAACATAAAAGATAAACCAAGAAAAACAAGCGCGGTGAGAGAAAACGCTATTACCCGATCTTGCGCATTTAGATGATTGGCTGAAAGCGTATAGCCGCAGCGGGGACATGATGCCTTACACCCTTCTGGAAGGTGGGCCAATCTAACTAGCAAATCACATTCGTGGCACGCTATATACTTGTTACTGGTCATAACAAATTCGTTAAAAAACTAAAGTAATCAAAAATAATATAATATCCGTTGAATTAGAAAGCTAAGTTAGCAGTTACTACCAGAACATGGCATTATTAAAAACTATACAACAAAAATAAGAAACCCAAGAGATGAATTTGATTCTGCCACCCAAAGCATCAGTTCTTAAAACAACATTTTCAACAAGCGATGATACTCACAAGGGCATTATCAACTTAATGCTATTTCTCCAAATGAAGAAATGAATCAGCAAATTACAGTTTACAAAGGTCATCGTTATCCAACCGTAGCGAATGCCACTTTTTAAGTATCGCCGAACACACAAATGTTCATTTGTGTGGAATACTGTTACCACCAATGCAAAAATGAGAGCACTACCAAGTTAACTGTATCTGAGCGACAATAGCAAAATGAAAAAATCAGCGGCCCTCTATACAAACGCTACAGACTCCCACCAGCAATCATTCAATACACAGTTGGGCTCTATCATCAATTTAACTTAAGTCACCGTGATATCGAAGACTTGTTAGCTGAGAAAGAAATTGTCGAAACCCATGAATCTATTCATCTATGGTGTAACAACTTAGTAATACTCTTAACAATAGCAATTCACACAGAACAACTCTCTTCAAAACAATTCTTGCAATTATAAAAGATACTTTTATAATATATGAAAGACATTTTTATGTTTTTTATAGGAAGAACATGCCCCATATCCACCGGCAGATCAAAAATAGACTTCTTGAAGCTTTAGCATTAAGTCCCGTTGTTTTTCTGAATGGCCCGCGTCAGGCCGGAAAAAGTACACTTGTGCAAAAAATCGCCAAAGATAATTTTCCAGCAGAATATGTCACGTTTGATAGCATCACGCAAATGGCTGCCGCCGCCAATGCGCCGGAAAATTATTTGAAGGACCGTAAAGGTGCACTTATCATTGATGAGGTGCAGCTTGTACCGGATATTTTTCGTGCGCTTAAAATTGTTGTTGATGAATTGCGTCAGGAACAAGGTGGAAAAGTGAAAGGTCAATTCCTGTTGACCGGCTCGGCCAATATTATGGCGTTGCCGAAGCTTTCCGATCCATTGGTGGGTCGCATGCGTATCCTCACGTTGCACCCGTTTTCAGGTGCAGAAGTACTGAACGGCACAGGCCATTTCATTGACAAACTCTTTAACGCTGATTTTCAAAAAGACGATGGAAAGCATAAATTGACCGACGTGATCCGTCTGGCAACATTTCCTGAAATATCAGGCGTGCATTCGCAGGAACGCACCGGCTGGTTTGACAGCTATATCACCACCATTTTGCAAAGAGACGTACGTGCTCTGGCCGAAATTGAAAAGCTCAGTGCCTTACCGAATCTGCTGCGTATTTTGGCCAGCCGTGCGGGCGGACTGATCAATGATGCCGATATTGCACGTAGTGCCGGGTTGAATCACATAACGGCAAGAAACTATAAAACGTTGCTGAAAATGCTCTTTCTCACATTTGACGTTGCTCCTTGGTATCGCAATATCGGCAAACGATTGGTTAAATCACCAAAAGGCTACGTGAGCGATACCTTGCTATTATGCCATTTGCTGCAGTATGAGCTGGACGATTTGAAAAAAAATCGGCCTGAACTGTTTGGACATGTGCTAGAGAATTTTGTAGCCGCCGAACTTTTAAAACTGATATCCGCGAGTAACAGTAAGTTAGACATGTTTCATTTTCGCACAAGCGACAATCAAGAAGTCGATTTTGTGCTGGAAAAACCGAACGGCCAGCTTGCCGCGATAGAGATTAAGAAACGCGACCATGTGGATGCAGCGGATTTTAAAGGTTTGAAGACGTTGCAACAATTAACCGCTGATGATTTTGTTTGCGGGGTTGTCCTCTATCGCGGGAAGGACGTAGTGCCTTTTGGAAAAAAACTGTGGGCTGTGCCGCTCAGCGCTCTTTGGCAGTAACAACAGCACTGCCAAGTTAACTCTATCTGAGCGACAATAGCAGAATGAAAAAATCAGCGACCCTATAACAAACGCTACAGATTTCCACCAGAAATCATTCAATACACAGTGTGGCTTTATCATCGGTTTAACTTAAACAATCGTGATATCAAAAACCTGTTAGATGAAAAGGGAATCGTAGTAACCCATGAATCGATTCGTCTATGGCGCATCAAATTTGGCCCGGCACATGCCAGAAAGCTGAGGCACCAATATCAGGGATATGGAGATACGTTCTTCCTTGATAAGGTATTCGTAAAGATTCAAGGCAAGTAACAGTATTTGTGGCGAGCAATAGACCAGGATGGTGAAGTAGTCTATATTTAACTGCAGGCTCGTTGAGATGGTAAAGCTGCTAAGCGCTTTTCCAAACGGTTTCTCAAGAAATGCCGAAATGAACCGAGAAAAATCGTGCTGAGCTTTCACACCAGCCAACCCGAGTAAGAGAACTAAGCATGCACCGGTTCAAATCGATGATGCAGGCTTAACGATTCCTGGAGGCTCATACTGCTGTGAGCAATCTATTCAACCTTGGCCGTCATCTGGTATCTTCCAGTGATTATCGGGATTTGAGACATGGAGCTTTTGCATCTTGGAAAAAAATTACGTTAGCATAAAGGCTAAATTACTAGAACTAGTTGCCATCTGAAAGTTAACTCCATGAGGTAAGCCCCCGGCTTTGCCGGAGGTCATTTAACTTGGCAATACCGTTTGAATATGGATTCAGTATCGATTAACTATACAGTCGGTAAGATACAGGGCCGACAGAAGCGAAATGAGCTGATTATCAGAAATTTTTAGTACCAAATAAGGTGGAAATTAGTACCAAATGGCGTGGCGGCTTACACCGATCCATTGCGATAGGTTTTTTACTATCTTTTGTTGTGCGATTTTCCTACACATAGCCTACACAGAGAAGAAATAACAAAAAGCGCTTAACTGAAAGACAGCTAAGCGACTGATTTTATGGTGGGTCTGGTTGGACTCGAACCAACGGCCAAGGGATTATGAGAAGTAAAGAGCAAATTCACACTTAATCTAATCAATAACTTACAACGATTGCCAAGTATAAAAACAGTACCAAACAACCTCAAATGACTGTATTTCGGTCTCACTTTGGCACAATTAATTTTAAGATTTATCTGCGGTGCAGAATATAACTCAGCTTTGCTTGACATCAAGTACGCATTAACGTACGCTTCACGTATGGAGGTAAGAAATGACCACACTTAACGCCACTGAAGCACGCTCAAAACTATACAATCTAATTGATGAAATTGCTCAAACTCATCAACCGATTATTATTACTGGCAAACGAAAAAATGCCGTTCTCCTCTCGGAGGAAGACTGGAACTCGATTAATGAAACATTGTTTTTGCTTTCTATTCCTGGCATGAGAGAATCAATTCGTGAAGGTATGAACGAAAGCCTTGATGATTGCGAGAAGAAGCTTGATTGGTAATGTGGGAAATTTACTATACCAAGCAAGCTAAGAAAGATGCTAAGAAACTAGCTTCTGCAGGTTTAAAAAAGAAAGCTCAGTGCATATTAGTTCTTATTCAAGAAAACCCATATCAAAATCCACCACCTTATGAAAAA
>JAJFJJ010000099.1 GCA_021774195.1 Nitrosomonas sp.
CTATTCAGCTTACCCCTATAATCCGCCATTTCGGTGTTACAAAATGATCATTTACACGTGTAAACTCACATTTTGTGCCTTGAACTGACGAATTATAGGAGCAATCTGAACAGTTACTTTGATGTACTGAATAATTACTATATTTTTATCAAAAGGTAAATGCAAAATGAAAGAAATATCAGGAATAAATCATATTGGTGTTCGCGTAGCGAATCTAGAAAAGGCAAGAGCCTTTTATGAGCAACTTGGTTTTGAGTTTATTATCGGCCCAATAGGCCCAGAGCCGGTAGCTATCATGGAGCACCCTTCGGGAGTAAATATTAACTTTATTTTAAATGCCGCACCTGAAAACACCAAAAATTTACTAATGGATATTCCTGAAAAGCACCCTGGCTACACTCATATAGCGCTTGACGTTAGTGATATTAAAGCAGTACAGGATACACTCGAAAATTTAGGTATTGAAATCACAGAAGGTCCGATAACTTTACCCAATGGAGCGGTTATGCTATTTATTCGTGACCAAGATCGAAATGTGATTGAATTTCACCAAAACCCAACTTAAAAAAACGGCTAAGCAGACAATTCCCTACGGTGTATGTTTGTGAGAATAATATGTGGGTGTCATTGTATCGTGCATAGGATTATCGTATTGAAGTGCCTGTTAACTTGTTCCCTTTTAGTCGGTTAGAATCATGCAACAGGCTTGTTTATGTTAAATTCACAAGGATTAAGAAGTTTGTCCATCAACTTAACAAGGGAGCTGAAAACCCTTGTGTCGGTGGCTCGATTCCTGTCAGCTCTTTTTTCTGGTTTCTTTTTTACTAGGTGTTTAGTCTCAGGATGTATCCAATTCCACAGAATAGAGAAACCAAAACCATATCAGTGGACAAAAATAGTTAACTAGGGTCAAAATAATTTAATATATCTATAACCTTATGCGGTATGCCAATAATATTGATCCAGTTCTGACCAATTGTATAAAATATCAAGTGTGATCCCTGCAAATAGCAATAATAGCCTTCTCCGATATCAAGCCTGTGCTTACCTATTTTGGGGTTTTTGGCCAACCAACCGAAACGATTATCAAGGTCATATAAGTAGCTATCTCGTTTCTTTCTCCCCCATTTGCGCAATGTATAACGCCCAATATTTCTGAGGTCTTCTTGTACGCGTGGGGTAATTCGAAAGGTGGAGGTCATTCTTCGGTGTCCAGCTCTCCAATAATATTATCGATAGAATAATTTTTAACAAATTCGCCGCGCTCTGCTTGCGCTGCACCTTCTCCCAAATGTATACGAAGAGCTTCAAGTTTACTTTTACGTTCTTCCATTCCGCGTAACGCATCACGAACGACTTCACTTGCTGAGCCGTACCGCCCGCTCGCAATCTCATTTTTAATGAACACTTCCCAATGCTCGCCTAAACTTAGACTTGTATTTGCCATTTACCACTCCTTTCATATTCATATATATGAAATATGAATATAGCAAGATTTTTCTAGAAATGAAACACACTTTCTAATTGCTATAAACCTAGAAAAATCAGTTGACCGCTAAAACCGCATATAAGTAACTGAATTACATATATGAAAACTAAGCGTTTTGCATTGAATCTTAGGCCACAATACTGTGTTTCCGCCCTTGCCAAGGACTACGGCCATTGGCTGCGAACGGCGCCTGACCTTGTAACCTAAGACTCAATACAAATTCTGTGTTCAACTAATTTTTCTAGGTTAAAAGGGATAACCATTGAGATAAATGTCGTGCTAGATTAAAAAATCAGGCTCAGGCAAATCCATAAAAACATCTCCGCCAAGTCCTCGGTGAAAGGACGCCCATTCATCTAAAATACTGAAAAATTGGTTCGATAATGATGCATCTTTCTCCACTACTATTCATACGGCTATCAGCCGAATACACCTGCTTCTTGAAATTCTCTTCTGGTCGATTATATTTCGCGGATAAAGGCTCTAGGGTGCCTCTAAAAATTCGAATTTCTAAACAAGACAAGGCGAGAACAAAAAATATTGACGCAGCATATAACTGATATGTAAGGAGATATTTTTTGTGAGTAACGCAGTATTGTGACGAAACGGGGTAAGCAGGCAATTCGCTTTGCTGATGCTCGCAAATATGGATTTTTAGAGGTGCCCTTAAGAATCATGTTTTTAATATGATAGGTACCATTTGGGTGAGCCTCGCTATGATGTTTATAGTACGCTATTGTTTCATTTTTGCTGTGTTGCAATTCGTTGCAATAACTCGTTCACTCCTCATTGCACCTTGCCAAAAAGAAACAATATCGCACTCTAAACACCATACAACTGAGGATCTTAGGATAAAAATACCAATGATCGTTACGATTCTTAAATGATTTGGGTTTTGATTTAAGTATAATTCCGTAATGACAGATATTTATTTTTATTCTGGCGCTGTAAATAAACTAGAAACCACTTGTCGACTTTGTGCCAAAGCAGTTAATCAAGGTAATAAGGTGCTGATATATTCGTCTAATTCGGCTATTAATAAACAACTTGATCAGTTATTGTGGACATATTCTTCAACGAGTTTTGTTCCGCACTGCTTTGTCAATGACTCTGTTGACAAAATTAGTGTGACACCTGTGATACTTGGTGACCGTATAGACACGACAATTCGATATAATGTATTACTCAATATGCAGGAGGAGGTCCCGCCCACATTTAATCATTTTGAACGTTTGATAGAAGTTGTAAGTGTTGCAACTGAAGACAAACAGATCGCGCGCAATAAATATCGTTCCTACCAAGATAAAGGCTATAAGATTCACCATTTTAATCTTGACTAACTCACAGGTGTTTAGAATGATAGAGAAAACCGATCATCAAAGTGGCGATGTGTCCCATGCACGGGAAGGTGTACGAGCATTTAATGATAAAAAAATACCGCTTTTGACGGAGGTTGTAACAATACGATCATCCCCAGTGAGATCAATTCTGGATACAGCATTAGGTGAAGTCAGTATAGATATGAGTGCTAGAGATAGAGAAATATTGGCTCGTTCACTGGAAAAACAATTGAAGGATTCATCCATCTATTTGAACGAAGATGGAATTGAGGCAAAATCATTTGCTCTGAAATAACAAAGACGTCTTCGTGTTGATGTGAAATAACAATTCTTTTTTATTGGCCTGAAAGGAATAATGACTTTAAATAAAGAAAATAAATTTTATGTGTTATAAAAACTGTTTGAGGGTTTACTCGATTGAGAAATAAACGATTTTTTTTGACTGTATGTTTTATCGGCTTTGTCTATTTAAATACGGCTATGGCCGAGCGATCGGATCGTGATCAACCGGTTCATTTGGAAGCAGATCAAGCGACAATTGAGGATATTAACCGGAAAGAAGATAGTCGGGTTAGCGTGTTTACAGGGAATGTTATTTTGACTCAGGGCACATTGCGAATTAGTGCCGATAAAGTGATCATGCAGGAAGGTAATGATGGCTTTAGATATGCGACTGCAACGGGGAATTTGGTTAGCTTCCGTCAAAAACGTGATGGGTTAGATGAGTATGTTGAAGGATGGGGAAAACGGGTTAAATATGATACAAAGCATGAGAAAATTGAATTGTTTAGAAAAGCGCATTTAAAGAGAGGTGCTGATGAGGTCAAAGGTGATTATATTTCTTATGATATGACCAGTGAATTTTTTCAAGTCAAAGGGAGCACTGAACGGGGCGTAAATACAGAGTCAAATAACCGAGTTCGTATCACCATACAACCAAGAAATAAATCGGATGAAGCGGATAAGTTGGATTAAACCAATTGGTAAATTTTGCCGGGTCTATATAAAAACAAATGAGTGAATTGAGGGCTGATAATTTAAAGAAACGCTATAAAACACGCACTGTTGTTCATGATGTTTCTTTTTCGCTGAATAGTGGTGAAGTGATCGGTTTGCTTGGACCAAATGGTGCAGGTAAAACGACTTGTTTTTATATGGTAGTTGGATTGGTACAATTGGACGATGGGGAAATTTATCTGGATGGGGAAAAGCTTAGTCAGATGCCTATTCATCATCGTGCGCACCTTGGTTTAAGTTATTTGCCGCAGGAAGCGTCAATTTTCCGGCGACTTTCTGTTGAAGAGAATGTTCTTGCCGTTCTTGAGCTGCAAAATTTTGATGAAGAAACAACGCAACGTCATCTTGATGATTTATTGCATGATTTACATATTAGTCATTTGCGTGACAGTCCAGCGATTAGTTTGTCAGGTGGGGAACGAAGACGAGTTGAGATTGCTCGCGCACTAGCTTCACAACCTAGATTTATTCTACTCGATGAACCTTTTGCTGGCGTAGACCCAATTGCTGTTATTGATATTCAGAAAGTAATTGCTTTTTTAAAAGAACGGGATATTGGGGTGCTGATTACAGATCATAATGTTAGAGAAACATTAGGGATTTGTGACCACGCTTATATAATTAGTGAAGGAGAAGTGCTGGCTAGAGGCAAACCTGATGAAATCATTTATAATGAACGTGTCAGAGAAGTTTACTTGGGGGAGCATTTTCGTTTGTAAAATGATTAATTGCGTAATTACCAAACTGTATCAATGTTTAATTTTGATTGAGCGCTCTCGCGTTAACTAAAACCTGTCGCTTCTCCAAGAACATGAAACCAACGCTTCAATTAAAGCCATCTCAACAACTTAAACTCACGCCGCAATTACAGCAATCAATTCGCCTACTGCAGATGTCTACGCTAGATCTAAACCAAGAAATTGAACGTGTTATGCAGGAAAATCCACTGTTTGAATTAGTGGAAGATCGCGATAATGCAGACCAATCTTCTGATGCACAGCAAGCTGCAGAATACGCTGTAGTAGAAGTACATGTTGATTCCACATCGTCTGTTACAAATAACAGTACGTCGGTCACAGATTGGGTCGAGAGTCGGAGTTCCACGACAGAAATAGGGGATGACGACTCTGGTTATTCGCAGATTGCTGACAAGCCTTTGAGCTTACGGGAATATTTGAATTCTCAGATCTGTCTGAGTCAAATAAAAGAACGAGAACGAAATGTAGCCTTTTTATTAATTGATAGTCTTGATGAGCGAGGCTATTTGTTGCAGGATTTTGATGAACTGATTGATTCTTTTTCTAAATTTAAAATTTCCCGTGAGGATTTTGCGTGTGCATTAGAGAGTCTGCAAAGTCTCGATCCTCCTGGAGTAGGTGCCAGAGGTTTACAAGAATGTTTGCTATTACAATTGCAAGCCAAGCCAGATGATACACCTTATCGTGAGCAGGCTATAAAGGTAGTAAAAGAGTATCTTGAAATTTTAGCTGCACATGATTTTACTCATATCAAGAAATTACTGCGTTGTAGTGATCAAACTTTACGATCTATACGCCAATTAATTACTAATCTTAACCCTAACCCTGGTAGTTCCTTTAGTGCTATTGACACCAATTATATTGTGCCAGATATTCTAGTAACAAAGAAAAATGAGAAATGGGTTGCTGATCTAAATTCTGATGCTATTCCAAAACTGAGTATCAACCATTTGTATGCAAATATTTTAAGAAATAAACGTGATGAATCTTCACGTGGCTTAGCATGTCAGTTAAACGAAGCAAAATGGTTGATAAAGAATATACACCAGCGTTCAAGTACCATACTGAATGTTTCTCATGCCATTGTAGAGCGACAACAGCAGTTTTTTGAGCATGGTGCAGTGGCTATGCGGCCGCTTGTATTACGTGAAATTGCGGATAAAGTGGGATTACATGAATCGACCATTTCACGAGTAACAACACAAAAGTTTATGCGCACACCAAGAGGGATTTTTGAGCTTAAATTTTTTTTTGGGAGCCATGTTACTACGGATGCTGGAGGAGCATGTTCGGCAACGGCAATTCGAGAACTGATAAAACAATTGATAAAAGCAGAGAACCAAAAAAAACCGCTTAGTGATAATCGAATCTCGAAATTACTAGAGGAGCAGGGTATAGCTGTTGCACGGCGTACGGTTGCTAAATATAGAGAGTTTCTACAAATACCACCAGCAAACCTTCGGAAATCATTTTAATTAAAATAAAGGAATAATAATGAATTTTAAGCTTACCGGTAACCATGTTGAAATTACTGACGCAATGCGTGAATATGTCATCACAAAAATTGACAAAATCACTCGTCATTTCGATCATGTCATTGATGTTAGTGTGATTCTATCCGTTGAGAAGCATAAGCAGAAGGCTGAGGCAAATGTCCATATACGAGGTAAAGACATTTTTGTCGAGGCGGATGGCGAAAACATGTATGCTTCAATCGACAGTTTGATTGATAAGCTGGATCGTCAGATATTGAAACACAAGGAAAAAACTCTGAGCCGACGTAATCATGATTCTATAAAGAACCATGATTATGAGGAGTAGATCTACCGATGAAAATACAAATTCTTAATCTTTATAGAAACTATTCAATTTCATGAATCTTATTTCACAACTATTACCGCTTTCCAATGTTATCGTCGATTTAGATGTGGCTAGTAAAAAACGTGTTTTTGAACAGGCCGGCTTATTATTTGAAAACACGCTTAATGTGGCAAAAAGTCAGGTTTTTGATAGTTTGTTTGCACGTGAGAAATTGGGGTCCACCGGTCTTGGGCAAGGTGTGGCAATTCCACATGGTCGTATTAAGGGACTGCGTGAAGCCGTTGCGGCACTGGTCAGAATGAAAGAGGCCATACCATTTGATGCGCCAGATGGCCAACCAGTTAGCATTGCCTGTATTTTATTGGTGCCGGAGAAAGCGACTGATCAGCATTTGCAGATTTTAAGCGAGTTGGCACAAATGTTCAGTGATAAACAATTCAGAGAACGTATTTTACTCAGTAAGGATGCTAGCGAGATACATCAACTCATAACTGACTGGACGCCAAATGTCTCAAATTAGTGTTGCCCAATTATTTGAAGACAAGAAAGAAAAGCTTGGGTTGACTTGGCTATCAGGCAAGGATGGGGCAAATGAGTTACTTAGGGATGAAGTGACTTCCCAATCAACACAAGGCATGATTGGGCATTTGAATTTTATCCATCCAAATTGGATACAGGTGCTCAGTATTGACGAAATTCATTATTTAAATAAACTAGATAAGCCTTCACTTGAAAAGAAACTGAGTTATCTGACTCAGAGTAATTTGGCCTGTATTATTGTGGCTGATGGGGCGGAAGCGCCCGCATGTGTTATTGATTTGTCGACTGCTGCAAGTATTCCCTTATTATGCTCACCATTTCCTAGCCTAGAGGTTATTTGGTTATTGCGTTCTTATCTTGGCCGTGTTTTGGCGCCATCGAGTTGTTTACATGGTGTATTACTGGATGTGCTAGGTATGGGCGTGATGATCACCGGTGAAAGTGGTGTTGGTAAGAGTGAGTTGGCTTTGGAGCTGATTAGCCGAGGACACGGTTTGGTTGCCGATGATGTGGTTGAGTTGCGTCGTATAGCACCGGAAACTTTAGAGGGTCGTTGTCCGCCAATGTTGAGAGATTATTTGGAAGTCAGAGGTTTGGGGATGTTGAATATCCGCACTATCTTTGGCGAAACGGCGGTACGTCGGCATAAGAATATGAAACTAATTGTGCATATGCAAAACTCAGGATCTGACCCAAATATGTTGGAGCGCCTGCCAATTTCTAATCTTAATGAAAGCATTATGAATGTAGATATTCGTAAAGTGATTATTCCGGTGGCCGCAGGTCGAAACTTAGCCGTACTCGTTGAAGCTGCCGTAAGAAATTATGTTTTACAATTGCGTGGTATTGATAGTACCAAGGACTTCATTGAACGACATGAGCAAGTCATGAGTGACACGCCTGGGAATGATCATCTGTAAACAACGAACTGGATGAAATATCCTCAAACAATTACATTAGCATTTACCGGGGCGTCCGGTATGCCTTACGGTATACGTTTGTTGGAGGTGTTGCTAGCACAAGGTCAAATTGTAAATTTACTTTATTCTCAAGTTGCACAAATTGTTGCGCAACAAGAAATGAAACTGACACTGCCATCAAGAGCAAAAGAAACGGCAGCGTTTTTTAGGCAAAAATTTAGTGTGCCTGATAACCAGTTACATGTGTTTGGAAGAGAAGAATGGTTCGCTTCTGTGGCTTCAGGTTCTAACCCGGCCGATGCAATGGTGGTATGCCCTTGTACAATGGGTACGTTAGCGGCAGTTGCAGGTGGTTTGAGTCAAAACCTAATCGAGCGGGCTGCGGATGTCATGCTAAAAGAAAACCGACCATTGATTTTTGTGCCTAGAGAAACGCCATTTTCTATTATTCACCTAGAGAATATGCTTAAACTTGCGCGATCGGGCGCTGTAATTTTGCCGCCTAATCCTGGGTTTTACCATCATCCGCAGAGCGTGCAGGATTTGGTTGATTTTGTGGTCGCGCGGATACTGGATCATTTACAGGTTCCACATACGCTTATGCCGCGTTGGGGTGATCACTATGAATAAATATCCATTACTTATGCTTAAAGACACCTCTTTCGGTAATGACATACTGCATGGCAATATCATGAGGTTGTGGATGGACGCTATCTAATCGCTGCATTTCAAAAGCAACGCCAATAGTTAGCGGTTGTTGCGGATAAGTCGACAGAGTCCGGTCAAAATAACCACTGCCATAACCCAGTCGATAACCTTGTTGATCGAACCCGACCATCGGAACAATGATTGCATCTATTGTTATCAACGGTGTGCCATGAGGGACAGGAATTCCATAAGTGCCAGTTTTCATCGGAGTATCAGGTGTCCATTGGCGAAAGCAAAGTGGTTCATGTTTTTTGATCACTTCAGGTAATGCCAATATAGTGCCCAGCTGATGAAAATGTAATGCTGTCGGTCTCGGATCATACTCGTTTTTGAATGGCCAATAAAAACCAAGTTTCATTTCTTGTAAATGGGGGAAGTTCTTGATTAGTGTGGTATCAATGGCCTGACTCCATTGTTGACGAGTTTCACATGAAATTGATTCACGCTTTGCAACCAGTTCGCACCGTTGATTTTTACGCCATTCCTGCCAGTTATACATAATTTTTGTTGGTTGATTGATTTCGACGTTTAGGTTGTAAGATTGAAAAGGTTTGTAGTATTAGTTGTCGTACAGGAGTTGGAATCGCATGTTTGACTGCTTTATCAGGTGTTATCCACATAATTTGTGTCGGTGTGTTTATCGATTGTGGTACGACTTGGCGTAATTGTGGATGAATTCGTAATTTGAAGTGTGTAAACTGGTGATCCAATAGCGGTAATAGTGTTGGGGAATTTACAGTTAAGCCCAGTTTTTGGCGACAATGCACAATGATTTCTTCATTGCTTGCCTGATTTGTCATCAATTCAGGAAGACTCCACAATTCAGCCCAGATGCCATTGGATGGTCTTTTTTGCAGTAAAATTTTATGTTGCTGTTGAAGAATTAGAAAGACCATCTCTTTCCTAGGCAATGGGTTGCGTTTTTTTTGGCTAGGGAGTAATTCAACGCAATTCTTACGTAATGCTGTGCAATTCTCCTGCAATGGACAGGTGGTACAAAGCGGTTTGCGGCGCGTGCAAATCAATGAACCAAGATCCATTAACGCTTGGGTGTAAATTCTAATTTGTTCTGTTTGATTGTCAGGTAACAGTTCTTCAGCTTGATGCCATAATTGCTGCATTATTTTTGTGTCGTTCGGATAGCCTTCGATGCCGAAATAGCGTGCCAGAATTCGTTTAACGTTACCATCAAGTATTGCTTCACGTTGACCAAATGCAAATACAGCGATGGCTGCAGCTGTTGAGCGACCAATTCCCGGCAGTTGTTGGATCAATGACCGGGTTTGTGGAAATTGCCCCTGATATTCTTTCATAATAATACAAGCAGTTTGGTGTAGGTGCCGGGCACGTGAGTAATAGCCAAGACCACTCCATAAAGTCAGTACAGCATCCAAAGGTGCTTTTGCAAGGCTATTAATAGTAGGAAAGCGTTGCATAAACTGTTCATAATAGGGAATAACTGTTTTCACTTGGGTTTGTTGCAACATAACTTCAGATATCCAGATTGCATAGGGGGTATGCGTATTCTGCCAGGGTAAATGGTGACGGCCATGATGTTGTTGCCATCTAATTAATTGATCTGCAAAGTTTGCCATGCTGGGTTTTAGTGATTTTTAAGAGAATTTGACTGGGTCGATTGGAGATCAAATTGTATGTCGTGTGATTGTATGTTAACTATTTGTAATTGGCCAATATGGATTTTTCCGCTGAGATTAAGTTTGTTAAGGAAATCTAGATTAAGTTTTTTGGTAAGTTGAGTTTGTTCAATTGCTTCTAATCTCATTAATTCTTTTCTATCAGTGACATTTGCTTCAGGATTGAATTGATCAAAATCGTTCAGGTTTAGCGTGTCAATCCATAAATACAAATCGGCATTTGTGTCTGAGAATGGCGATAAATATAATGTTGATTTAAATTGGCTTTCAGAGAATGTTCCGGTGTTATTGATCTGAACTGTTTCAGTTGCCAGATTGAGAGAAAACTTCCCCTTCGATTCTCCTTTAATTGTGGCACTGGGATTCTGCAGGTTGTTGACAGTAAATAGCGTATGAATTTCTGGCAGTGCCCATATTCGTTTGCTAATCATGCCCGCAAGTGGTGTGTTTAATGCGACTGCCAGTGAATACTGTTTATTTTGAAACGCTAAATTGAGTTCTACTTTCTCACTTTTAAGTTGATCGTTGTCTTGAAAAAGATTGGAAATTGAAAGTGAACCATTGCTATTGTTGCTGGCAGTATTAAGTTGATAGGTAAAATGAATGGGGCCACTAGTTATTGCTTGATCACGCCACTGAAGCTCAGTTGCCAATAAGTGGGTATCAAATACATAATTATCAGGAGAATCGGATTGACTAGAGCGCCCAATACCGTCAATAGTTATCTTGCTTAATGAATGATTTTTGAGAAGATCGGCTGTTAGGTGTAATTGATTAATAAACAGTATCTTACTCGTGATGTTATCCTGAAACTTGAGGTTGGCGTCAATAATGTTGAGTTTATTTATAATAAACCTCAACGACGAAGCTTTCTCATCTGTGCTGATTAAGTCATCTATATTCGTGCGCCCATCATCGAATCGAATGATGTCGGCCTCTATTTCACTGACACTGATTGTTTCAATTGTCCAGGGCGCTTTTAGTAGCGCAGATAGTGGCGTTGAAAGATAGATTTGTTGCGCTGAAGCAAATTTCTTATTTTGTTGATACTCACTGACCGAGAAGCCATCAATTTTAATCACAACATTGGGATAAAAATTGAACGATAAATCGCCTTCAAATATGATGTGGCGTTGATAGTGGTCTTTCACCCACTTTGTAATTATCGGCTTTGCACTGTTGCCATCAAAAATTAAGGTAACAAAGAAGAATATGCCAATAATAAGAAAGATGATGACACTGCAAACTTTCACTAAGTATTTACCGAACCTGGTCATGGGGGAGTACTCAAAATTCCACTAAAAAATTACTTCTTTGAATTTCGCATTAGGGGTGCTAACTTCCATTTTAGCTAACTGCGTTAATTCAATATGTTGTTTCTCACCATTTGTTTCCAAAACAAGACATTCTTTCTTGTCTGCTGAATTAATGATATCAAGTGCCTTACCTTCTAGGATCTGTTCGTTCTTCAGTATCAGCTTTAATTGATAGGTATACATACAAGCAACTTCAACAAAATCGTGCAACTCACATGAAATCGCATTTTGGCTCATGGTTTTGCCTCCTTAATTATAATTTGATGATTTAACCTGAACTTTTCAGTTGGGTAGTACTTGGCGTTCATTGATCTTTAATTTTGGCCAGAAGCAATGAGGTGCGCGAGATATTGCAACACAGCAAAAGATAAAGAACAGTGTGCTATAAGCATCATAGCGTGGTTCACCTTTAGGGTACGTGACATCTGACAAAATATTTGTTTCATTTCATAAGACTGGCCAATGCCGAAGCGATCAACTGAGAATTTTAGGTTTAAGCATCATAAGCGTAATTCACCCTTATGGTGGATGGCATAAACAAGTGATTAGTTCTAATTACATTAGCTGGCTATCATTGCAACGACCAATTGAGCATTTTATAGTAAACAGTGACTCAATAACATTGGGAAGGTTTTATACGGTTGTTGATAGTAGTCCGAACCAAAATGGCCGTCACCAGTTTTGACAATCAATGTGCCGCCCAAATATTGACGCATGAATTCACCTTGCTTGACATCACAATCCCAAGGATCATCGTCTGAGTGAATAAAGGTAAAGTTAGGACAATTTTTCTTGATTCGCGCAATATTGAATCCGTTAGGATACGTTGTGTCATACGTCATTTCTATTGATGGTTTTACAAACCCGGCAACTGAAATAATATGATTGGCAGAGAAGTCTTGACGAGATAGTAGCCTTAGAATCAATGAACCGCCAGCAGAATGCCCAACCATCAAATCAAAAAACTGATAGGGTGTTGACGCGATAACGTCATCAACCCATAAATTGAGATCTGAAAATTGATCGCAAGCGGGTAGGGTGGGTGCCCAAACATCAAATCCTTGCGTTTCTAGTGACGCTTTTAGCCAAGGAAGCCAGAAACTTTGATCTGAACCACCAAGGCCATGAAATAGTGCTGCTTTTTTAGTCATGGTAAGTATATCAAGTAGACGGAGTACTGGTACTCTATCAATTTGATATTGCCGGGTACAGTGATCCTGTCAGTGTTCATGGCAAGGCGTGCCATGCAGGGAATAGTCGTTCTATTTCCAAAAGGCACAACGCCGTCCATGTGCGCTGACAGGCTCACCCAAAGGGCGCTACAGTGTTGTCCTGCAATCGCGTTGCAGTACTTGAAAAGGGAATAACCCTTTCCTGTGTACTGCGCCTTATTGCAAAACACCACGGTAACGCTGTACTCGGCAATATCATATTGATAGAGTACGTATCTCTTGCATTTAATATTTCAGGGACATTTTGTGATCGCCCTGTGGGTTAGCTTTTCAGCGCCACTGGCGGCGTTAGGTCTCTTGATAAGGGAATGCCCCCTTGCCTGTAAGATCTGCATTGCCAGTAAACTCTGAAAAGCTAACTGTACCCTAAAATATCAAGTTAAAGGAGTGCTAGGCATGATTTCTTACTAGGTCATTATGGTATTCATTAGCATGACCGGGGTGAAGTTGAGCGCTGATAGAAGGTTTTACAAACCCAGCGACAGAAATAATATGACCAGCAGAAAAATTGTCGTGTGATAAAAGTTTCTCAATCAATAGACTGCCGCTATGATGACTTACAACTAGGTCGTAATAATGATGGGGAGAATTTGTTATGATATCTTCAATCCACCAATCTAAATTATCGAGTTTCTTTGAATTAGGTAAGGTAGGCGTCCAGACTTCATACTCTTTTGTTTCAAGAAAGGTTTTTTGCCATGGAACCCAGGAACGTTCTTGGTATCCGCCTAAACCATGAAAAATTGCCGCAGTTTTAGTCATAAAAATTCTTGTTACTATGCTAATTTAGATTCAATAACGCCAGTTAACGAATAAAATGATCCAACCCCATTGTATCCACAATCATTCGTCGATAATGCTCAGATTTTCTTATTTGCAGTTGTTCAAGTGGATTAAGGTTGTCGGTCAGAAGCACACCTTTAGATTGATCTATTGTTAAAAGTCGTTGTTTTAACCAATTTCGCTGTGAAAAATTTAGTGCGCTTTGTTCTATACTAATCGCATGGTTGCTAGCTAAAAAGATAAAGTCATTAAAATCTCCATCTGGAGTGGAAATATAAACTTGCTGGTGAGAAAAAGCTTGCGCCAATGTCTTTGAGACCGAAGCCAAGGCTACATTGTTACCATCTTCAAAGAAAGCCACAAAATTTAATGCTAGTATTCCTTGTTCTGAAAGTAAAGAACGTAATTGGAGCATGGTTTCAACAGTTAATAAGTGAACCGGCTCTGAACCACCAGTGAAAACATCAAGGATGATCAAGTCATAGGTGTCTTTGAGTTGGCGGATTTCATACCGCGCATCACCGATAATTGTTTTGCCTGTCGGTGTGAAATCAAAATATTCTCGTGCTGCATGGGCAACTGCTGGATCAATTTCTAACGTGTCGGTGATGATGCCTTTTTCTTGTAGTGTCATGGCCATATGTCCGGCACCTTGACCAACCAGCAAAGCACGTTCCATATTTGGAGCCATAGACGGAATTAAGTTCACAATCTCTTGATAAGTAAGAACGTTCTCCCCGTGACTAATGCTGGCTGCACCAATCGTTGAAGCGTCAACAGTTAGTAAGCGATAATTATCTTCCGGCTTATCAATAACGCGTACCCAGCCATATAGGCTTTCTTGCTCGAAGCGCGTCTGAAAAAGATCATCGTTAGAAAAATCATTACCTGAATTGGCAATAAAAGGTAATAAAAATAGCCCCGTGACGAACAATACGATAACCGGGGGCAAAGCAAGTGTTAATCTCAAACGGTGTCGCTCAAAATAAGTTACGCCCAATGCCAGAATAAATAAAGCAACACCCAGGCCCATAAAGATTTCGCGGGAACCGACTTGGGGAAATAAATAAAAGCCCAGGAATAGTGTTCCAATGACACTGCCGACGGTGCTTACCGCATAAATAGAGCCGGCACTAGCGCCCACACCTTCTAAACTTGAAGTAGCTAATTTGACTGCGAAAGGTCCAATCATACCGAGCATAAATAGGCTTGGTGTAAACAAAACAAGGGTGCTGACAAAAGTACCCATGCGTAAGCCTAAGGGGTCAGTGGCCAACAAGACCGGACCAGTCAACCAAGGAACTAGAAGCGTTAATAAACCCGATGCTGCAATAATTAGAGCCAACCCAGTTCGCTTTGCCCGGTCAGCCCAGTGACCGCCAACAAAGTATCCTAACGCCAAAGCGATCAATGTAACCGATATAACGGAAGTCCAGACATAAAGGCTGGCGCCGTAGAATGGTGCAATTAGGCGTGTTCCCAGTAGCTCAATCACCATGACTGCCGCTCCTGTTAGGAAAACGGTGCAATAAAGCCAGGCCTTACCAAGGACATTAGAAGTTGGAAGGTTCATTCTATTTATTTTTATAACCTGTGGCAGTTGAAATTGATTGGATACAAGTTTGAAAACGTAACCAAGTATTCTAATAACAAACGGGCTTCTGGTGAATGTGACAAATTGTCGCACTTAGAGACGGCGACTAATAAAAACAATGATAAGTGTTGTGTTTATAGATGATGCGGCATTATGCCACATTGCTTTTGGAGGATTCCTGAGTGATAGTGAATAAAGCAACGTATCAACACAAAATTAAATGATGTAAACAGCTTTCCCTCCGGGAGTGTTAAGAAATGGAAAACAAAATTATTTGATTGCTCCGGTTACTGCTTAATTAATCAAATCCTGTTAAAAGTACATTTCTTAACACTCTTTTTATTACGTTGATGCGATTAATTTTACTGCGGCATTATGACACATTGTTTCTTGGCTGTTTTTGGGCGATAGTAAAGATTGAACTAGGTTGAAATAAATGTTGATGTGACGATCCCTCCCTCACTGATGTGACGATCCCTCCCTCACTGGAGTGTTAAGAAAAAAGTAATAAAGGATTGTTAGTTTTTGTTTGAAATTTTCTTAATGATTAATCTGAGTAGTAGCACAGCTTCTTAATACTCCAGTTTTTTTTCAATTTAAGAAGACATGCGACATTATGTCGCATTGTTTTTTTGTCCTTTTTGATAGACAGTAAAAATGTATTCAAAAAAGAATATGGCTAAGTCTATTTAGTTCGAACTGCCAAGTCATGGAAAATCAAGATGTTCTTTAACCTATGATGAGACAGATAAAATATAAAAGAAAAGGGAAATCTATGAATGTTACTAACACGAAAATAAAGAAGGTTCATCAACGGAATCTGCTTTCAATCAGTATTGCCTCAGCAGTATTGTTAATGACTATTGGACAAGTGCAAGCGCATACCCGCTTGACTGTTTCGTCAACACCAGAAAGCTCATCGGCACATGGCTCTACCTCAACCGAAGTTAATATTCCACATGGTTGTGCGACTAATCCGGTAATAGGTAATGTCTTTTTCTTGCCTGATACTGCAGATGCTATAGTCCATACTTCTACAGCGAGTAATTTTGATCCTTTTGATGCACCTGAAGGCGCTACAGCGTTAGATCATATGGTTAATCCAGCTTTTATTCGTCTGGTCAAATCCAATGATGTATTTGAAACCACAGAATTTATTAAGGATCCACTGGGTAATCCAATCGGTTTTTGGTCCGCAGGTGGAGAAATACCGGCAAGTAATTGGATTGGAAGGGTTCCAATGACAATTACTGCAGTCGCCATTCAGCCCACATCTTGCGCCACTTCAATTCGACTAGTTCCTGCTATTGCCAATATCTGTGTTGTGACGGGTGTAGATGGAATCGATGGTTCAGATTCAGATAATGTGAATGTGGATTTCTGGACTGCGCCAGACATTGGCACAATTTATGACGCGCCAAGCTGGAGTTATCCAGCGTCATACACGATTACACGCGATTTAGAGAATAATCCACTACCAGCAAGTTGTGGCGATGGGTTCGCTGTTCGTATCGTTCCATCGGCGGCTCAGGTAAATCGTGATATGCCTGTTAAAGTAAATGGCGAACAGATCTGGCCAATCCCTTAACGAAATTTCTTCTCGCAACAGAATGACTGATATTTCACATTAAAAAGAATTGTCAGTCATTTCATTGATAGTTATTAGTGTGAATATTGGAGTCTAGTTTTCTATTGTGTCGGTGCGACATTTTGTCACATTGTCATCTTAAATAATTAGCAGCATAATAAATTAACCTAGAATCCTCAGTTGGATGGTGCTTAGAGTGCATTGTCGTTTATTTTTGGCAAGACGCAGTGAGAAGTGAACGAGTTCACAACGAAGTGCAACGCAGCAAAAGATAAAGAACAGTGTGCTATAAGCATCATAGCGTAGCTCACCTTTAGGGTGTATGGCATTTGACAAAATATTTGTTTTGTTTCATAAGACTAGACATTTCTGAAGCGATCAACTGAGGATTTTAGGATTAAGGTAGACGGTAGTGTATACCTAATGCTTAGATGAAAGTTGGCGCAATAGTGCTGCTAACTTATTTATGACAATAAAAGATTTAAAAAATTGAGGAAAATGACTTAGATATGAGAACATTAAATAAATTCAAGCTAGTAGCGTTTTCATTAACTGCTGTCATGATGATAGGTGCAACACAAAGTACTTTTGCACATACTCGTTTCAATGTGTCGTCACAAACTGAAGGGGTTCGAGATATTAACCATATCATCATTACTCATTCATGTAATGATAGTTCTAGCACAATTGGAACATCGGTAGTTTTCCCGGATGGTGTTGATTCTACTATTCTAGTTGACGGGCAGGCACATGATGGACAAATACTCGATTACCTAACAAATTATGGTAATAATATTCAATTAATTCTGGATCGATCAGCATTCGACTTGATGGAAGAAAAAATTGTTGCTGGCAACGTCGTTGGTTACTGGGCGGGTGGTGGGCCGGGTATGCCAAATAATTTAAATGCGACCACGTCTTTCAGGCATACAGCAGCTGGTATTGAACCGACATCCTGCGCAAGTAGTGTTGCGGTTAAAGTGTCGATTGCTGATATTTGTACGGTTACCGGTACCGATGGTTTTAACGATGATGTTGTTAGATTGTGGACACATAATGACTTGGGTACACCTTTTGATCGTGTAAGTGATACTGATAATGGACCTGCAACATTCACCATTACGCGTGATCTGACAAATAACCCACTACCTGATTCATGTGGTGATGGTGTTACTGTAGAAATTAAGCCATCTGCTGCACAGATTAACCGTGATATGCCAATTGTTATTGACGGTCAGCAAATTTGGCCAGCAAATTAAGTTTTTAAGTTAGTTAGTATGAACGGGCATGTAAACATGCTTGTTCATCTCATGTTGAAAATAACTGTTTCTCGATTATCCTCTACTTCCACGTCAAATAACTTGAACGTAGTAATTCAAGTTCATACGTTTTTATAAAGGGTTAAATAGGTGCGACAATTTGTCGCATTGCTATTTCTTTGCCTGAACCAGATAATATTTATAATTAGTAGAAGGTACTATTTACAACCTTCTGACGGATAAGGTAGAGCGGAAATGACGCGCCATTAGACATTAAACTTTAAGAGACAACGACAATGCAACAACTGTTCTTTAAGAAATATATATTAGCCGCTATTTTAGTTTGTTTAGTTAGTTATACTAGTGTCAGTAGTGCACATACGGCTGGCGCGACACTTGATCCTGAAGGTAATGTTAGAAGCTTTACAGGTATGGCATTTATAACTTGCTTTGATGACGGTAATGGGCCAGCTGATAATATTATTGTCAGAGTTAGGGACAACTCTCCACCAGTACCGGGTCTGTTAGTTAATGTGCAAGTTTATAAAGGTAATAAGGTTAATAGTATTACTGATACAGTTTCAGGTGATGCAGATTTCACGCCATTTATTACCCTTCAAGGAGGGGCAGGAGTCTATTGGCTGTTAGTTAATAAAACGGATGTCGGTGCTAGATCTTTCGAGATTGAATATCATTGTAATACCGCTGATGGTATACATACGGGAACCGATATTGGCGTAACACAATATGGACTTCCAATCTTTAATGCGCCATAAGCGATTATTTCTATAGCATTGCATTGTGCAATGATAGTTAAGTTGGTAAATAATTATGATGAAACAAATTAGATTGTTTTTATTTGTTAGTTTGTTGACTGGCTTTATGACGCCGGTTGCTGCTGAACATGGCCATGTGCCATCTTCGTGTTCATTGACTGCGCTAGATGGGACACCTGTGCATAATCTGCAGGAGCTGAAAGGAAAGGTAGTTTACGTTGATTTTTGGGCCTCCTGGTGCCCCCCATGTGTTAGATCGTTTCCATTCTTAAATCAGCTGGAGAATGACCTAAAAGACCAGGGCTTACAGGTGATTGGTATTAATCTGGATGAAAAGATTGCTGATGCGGAGACATTTCTTGGAAAATATCCAGTTGATTTTGAAATTGCATTGGATCCCGACAAGCAATGTGCTAAGGATTTTGGTGTCATCGCTATGCCTTCTTCGTATTTAATTGATCGGAAAGGTGTTGTTCGACATGTCCATCAAGGGTTCAGAGCCGAGGAGGCTGAAGATCTACGCCTTGCTATCGAATATTTGTTAACCGAACCGCTGTAATATCTACATTGAATTCTTAAATCGAGATATTAACTAGACCCTTCATACACGCTAATCAATTATTATCCTGAAAACCATGATAGGCACACAAAAAATAGCTGTTTTGTTACTGCTTATGATGGTTTTAGGCCTATCAGGTTGTGTTAGTTTAGCGCCATGGGAACGAGGAAACCTTGCAAAACCCCATATGGCATTAAACCCAGATCCCATGCAGCGTAGTATGCGCGCGCATAATTATGGTAGTCGTGAGTCGGGTGCTAGTGATAATGCATCTGGTGGTGGTGGTGGATGTGGCTGTTTCTAATCGCCTCTGACTCAAATTTGCTGACTATCAGATCCCAAAAAAACAATATAAAAAGCAGGTTGTGAATAGTCGTATACGAACTGTATCTTTATCTGATTTCCTGAGACTCGATTGCACTATGGATTGCAGACAATATTCCAACGAACTAATGAAGTATTCGAAGTTAGAAAATGTCTGAGGAGGGCAAGGCCAGTCTGAACAAAGAATTGTACAATTCTAATCAGCAAAAGGCATCAAATAAAAGTAATGGCGTATTACAAGCGTTAACCTCTGCAGCGTTGGTTTTGCCTGGTTTGCTTCTTACCTCGGCTGAGGCCGCTGATGCTAATCTAGATAGTTTCAGTTTTCAATATAATCGTTTTCAGGAGGGTAAACGTAAACTCTTTACCGTACCGAATAATTTAAATCCGATACAGGCAGACGTTATTCAAGCTTCTGGAAATGTATCCTTGACCGACCGTGTGAAGTTTACCTTTAGTTATACGCGAGATGTATGGTCTGGTGCTACACCGGTTACAACAGCACCCTTAGCCACCAATGGAAACAGACCCATATTACAAAATTCTCCGACAGGTTTGATTACTGCTGGCGCATCTCCTTTTGTTAATACAAATATTCTTTTGGATCGAGATTTAAATCCGATTAGACAAGATCCCTTAACTGGACAAGCCATTGGTAAAGATACCCGTGCAGTAGAGATTCTTTCCTCTGCCTCGCCTGAGGTACGTAACGCAGCTGATCTTGGTTTGGGGTATGAATGGAATGAAGCGGCATTGAATGTTGGTGGCGGACTTTCTGTAGAGAATGATTATAAATCAAGCTACGGTAATGTGAGTGGACGTCTAGATTTTAACCAAAAATTGACCAGTGCAAAATTTGGTTTTGGCTATACCAGCAGTGAGACATCCGCTATTCTCGATCATGATATCGTGCCTTACTTGACGAGAACCGCTTTCTCCAACCAGATTGAAAGTCGTGGTGGATCAGAAATATTGCATGGTAAGCGCCAGGACTGGTCAGCAAATATTGGTCTAACCCAAATTCTAGGCAAAAATTCACTTATTGATGCCAATATTGGTTATACCTATAGTAATGGTTTTATGGAAAACCCTTATAAAGCCATGACGGTCATTTTCGTCGATCCAGAATCTTTAAATAATAATCTGGATACACCAATTACGGGTGATGTGCGAGCACTGTTGGAACAACGACCGAACAAACGCAATCAAGTGGCGATCAGTGCGCGATATATTCAACATATTAGTCTTCTAGACGCTGCACTGCATCTGAACTATAAATTTTCTACTGATGACTGGGGAATAAATACCAATACGTTTACGGCGAATTGGATACAGCCATTTGGCAGTGGTTGGACGATTACCCCGCGAATTCGTTACCATTCACAAGATGCGGCAAATTTTTATCAACCATTTATATTTTCCCAGCAGACATTCAATACAAATGCGGTAGACGTGTTAGGACGGCAGATTTGGGAGGATGCAATCAATCCGGATATACAGTTTGTACGTGATGAAAATTTTAATCTGCTTGATAGTGATGGGAATTTAGTTGATGAGTCATTGCTAAACGTACAACCCAAAACGATTCCTTTTGATGGCGAAAAACTGCCGGATAGTTTCTCTAGTGATCATCGCCTATCAGGATTTGGAACGCTCAGTGGTGGCGTGACGTTAAACAAGCAACTTGCCAAAGGCATCGTGCTGCAAGGCGGGTTTGAATACTTTACACGGCAAAGTGCGTTACAAATTGGTGGAGATAGTGGGGGCAGCTTTGGCGATTTTGATTTTTATGTCGCCAGTGGTGCAATTAGAATTAATATAGAGAAATTGAATTTTGCCAACACCGGTGGTGGACTCGGGATTGAAAGTGGCGTTAGTGCGGATAGTCACGATCATGCGGGTCATACCAACAATAACCATCATCATGGTGGCCATGTGCCCGCAGGCGTGATGTCTGGCCATATGTTGGATAATGCTGGCGATTTCATGTTTGGCTATCGTTTTATGTATGGCCGTATGGGTGGCGACATATTGAATGGTGCTGGTGCGGCCAATGATTTGGAAATCGTCAGTCAAGCTTGTAGTGATGCCACAAATTGCCGCTTTACACCCACCTACATGCGAATGAAAATGCATATGCTTAATATCATGTATGCACCGACCAATTGGTTGAATTTGATGTTGATGCCGAAATTCGTTGATATGGAGATGAATATTCGCGAATTATCTGGACGTCCGCCACCACAACCGGGTGTTCACGAGCATACTGGTATTGCTGGACATGCCACAGGTGGCGTAGGCGATACCATGATGTCTTCATTGATCAAATTGTATGAAACCCCAGGGCATCGATTGCATATGGGGCTTGGGTTGAGTGCGCCAACGGGAAATGTCGGTGTAGAATTTCGGCGCGTATTTCAAATTGATGGCGGCCTGGTTCACTTTGGTATGCAGTTGGGAAGTGGTACATGGGATTTTTTGCCCAGTCTGACTTATAGTGGTGATCATAAACGCTGGACTTGGGGTGCGCAACTGAATGGTGTCAAGCGCATGGAAAATCAGAATAAATCGGGCTATCGTTTGGGTGATGTCATTCAAGCGACTACTTGGGGTGGCTATAATCTGACTAAGTGGTTGTCCGCCTCAGTGCGGGGCATTTATACCAAGCAAGGCGCTATACATGGTGATTTCAACGCATTTAACGGACGTTCTGGCCCGATGGACTTTCCTACCAACCAAGGTGGGCAATTTTGGGATATTGGGCTTGGTATTACCGCTTCTGTCCCGAGTGGTAAATTTGCCGGCAATAGCCTGAGTGTTGAATGGCTGCAACCGCTACGAAATGATGTTAATGGCTTTCAGCTCGAACGAAAAGGCGCGTTGGCTGCAGCTTGGAATTACCATTTCTAAATTAGTACTCCGTAAATATCTAAGTACCATGGGTTGTTTCAATCCCCACCTTATATTACAAAATCATATAGAGCTTCGAGTTCTATAGAGATTATTCTAGTACTCCTTCAACTTAATATTTTAGGATGCAGTTAGCTTTTCAGGGTTACTGGCAAGGCAGGCCTTGTAGGCAATGGCCACTTCCTTGTCAAGAGGCCTAACACCGCCAGTGGCGCTGAAAAGCTAACCCGAAGGGCGCTCACAAGATGTCCCGTCACTGCGTTGCAGCACTTGCCAAGGGAATAACCCTTGTCAGCGTGCTACGCCTTGTGACGAAACATCCTGTGAGCGCTGCATCCTAAAATATTAAGTTGAAGGAGTACTAGATTAGTAGAAAAATATAGAAACTTTTCGAAGTCTATTTCAAAAAAATCTACTAGCGTTCCATCAGCTATAATGTCTGTTTTCTTAAATCGTACAATTTAAAGCCAAAATACATGGAACTCGCAAAAAGTTTTGACCCTAAAGATATCGAAGATCGCTGGTACTCAGCATGGGAAGAAGCAGGTTATTTTAAGCCTGATGCCCAACAAAAAGAACAAAAAGAACAAAAAGCATATTGCATCATGCTGCCTCCACCTAATGTAACTGGAACGTTACATATGGGGCATGCTTTTCAACATACCTTAATGGATGCATTGACCCGTTATCATCGCATGTTGGGTGACAATACGCTATGGCAACCGGGTACCGACCATGCTGGTATTGCGACCCAGATTGTGGTTGAGCGTCAATTGGATCAACAGAATATTGATCGTCGTGATTTGGGACGAGCAGAATTCTTGGAACGTGTATGGCAATGGAAGGAAGAGTCCGGTTCGACAATTACCCGACAAATGCGACGCTTAGGTACATCCTGTGACTGGACACGTGAGCGTTTTACCATGGATCCAGAATTGTCACGTGCAGTAACAGAAGTTTTTGTAAGCCTCTATCGAGAGGGGCTGATTTATCGCGGTAAGCGTCTGGTCAATTGGGACCCAGTTTTGCAAACGGCTGTATCAGATTTGGAAGTGGTTTCCACCGAAGAAAATGGTTCGCTATGGCATATTCGTTACCCACTTGAGAAATCGGATGGCGATAAAACGGACGAAGTATTAATTGTCGCGACCACGCGTCCAGAGACCATGCTTGGGGACGTGGCCGTTGCTGTACACCCTGAAGACACGCGTTACCAACATCTAATTGGTCGTCATGTACGTTTGCCTTTATGTGAACGCACTATACCGATTATCGCGGATAGTTATGTAGAGCCTGAATTTGGTACCGGTTGCGTGAAAATCACACCAGCGCATGACTTTAATGATTACCAAATGGGACAACGGCATAAACTGGTTCCGATCAATATCCTCACACTAGATGGGAAAATTAATGATTGTGCGCCGATAGAATATCAAGGCATGGATCGTTTTGATGCTAGAAAGAAAATTCTGATTGATTTGGAAGAACAAGGCTATTTGGCTGAAACCAAGCCTCATAAATTAATGGCGCCACGTGGTGATCGAACCAATAGCATTATTGAACCGATGTTAACCGATCAGTGGTATGTGGCGATGGAAGGGATGGCTAAGCGCGGTTTGGATGTGGTTGCCAGTGGCGAAGTGAAGTTCACGCCTGATAACTGGAGTCATGTCTATAATCAATGGTTGGAGAACATCCAGGATTGGTGTATTTCACGTCAATTATGGTGGGGACATCGTATCCCGGCCTGGTATGACGAGGATGGCAATATTACCGTTGCCCATACATTGGAAGAGGCGCAACAATTGTCAGGCAAGACGAACTTGCGGCGAGATGAAGATGTGCTGGATACCTGGTTTTCCTCTGCATTATGGCCTTTTTCAACGCTAGGATGGCCAGGTGAAACCCAAGAATTAAAAACTTTTTTGCCGACTTCTGTCTTAATTACCGGATTTGATATCATTTTTTTCTGGGTTGCGCGCATGGTGATGATGTCATTACATTTCACCGGCAAAGTGCCATTTAAGGAAGTTTATATTACCGGTCTGATTCGAGACGGAGAAGGTCAGAAAATGAGCAAGTCTAAGGGTAATGTGCTTGACCCGTTAGACCTGATTGATGGCATTACGCTCCCTGATCTGATTGCCAAACGTACCACTGGCTTAATGAATCCCAAACAGGCGGATTCAATAGATAAAAAAACTCGTAAACATTTTCCAAATGGTATTCCAGCCTTTGGTACTGATGCGTTGCGGTTTACATTCGCTAGTCTAGCTTCACATGGTCGGGATATTAAATTTGATATGCAACGTTGTGAAGGCTATCGAAATTTCTGTAACAAGTTATGGAACGCGACACGCTATGTTCTGATGAATTGTGATGGTAAAGATACGGGATTGGATAATACGCTCGCATATGAGTATTCCAACGCGGATAAATGGATCATTAGTCGCTTGCAACAGGCAGAAAAAGCCGTTGAGCGGTCATTCGCGAATTATCGCTTTGATTTGGCAGCACGCGAAATTTATGAATTGGTTTGGGATGAATATTGTGATTGGTATGTTGAGTTTGCTAAAGTGCAATTAAGTCATCAGAGTGAAGCAGTACAAAGAGCCACGCGTCAAACATTAGTTACCGTACTGGAAGCAATATTAAGACTGGCGCATCCTATTATTCCCTTTATTACCGAGGAGTTATGGCAAAAGGTTGCGCCACTTACGGGTAAACAGGGTGACAGTATTATGTGCCAATCTTTTCCTATCGGGGATGAAGAAAACTTAGACCAAATAGCTAATAAAAGTGTGGTCTTACTAAAAGAAATCATTAATGGTTGTCGATCTTTACGTGGTGATATGAACTTGTCACCAGCCGAGAAAGTTCCATTAATTATTTCTGGTAATGAGCAAAAGCTATCAGGATACTCGCCCTATTTATTGGCTTTAGCAAAACTGTCTGAGGTGGAGATTATTCAAGGCGATTTGCCTGATACTGATGCGCCAGTCTCGATTGTTGGCGAGTTTAGACTGCTACTAAAAATTGAAGTTGATGTAGAAGCTGAGAAAGCACGCCTTACTAAAGAAATAAATAGAATCGAGAGTGAAATTAATAAAGCTGAAACAAAGCTTGGCAATCCGAGTTTTATTGAGCGCGCCCCTGAAAAAGTTGTCGAGCAAGAAAGAGCGCGTTTAGTAACATTTAATAATAAATCGACTCAATTAATGGAACAACTTAAAAAATTAAACGTGGATTAATTATTAGTTGGGAGTGATCTAACAATCTAAAAGAGGAAATAGTCTGTCGGTCAATTAAAAAATGAGTCGCTTAATACTTGGAAAGTATAAGTGTACATTTGTTCTTGGCTTGTTGGAGTGAACCATAGTGTATGGTTTTTAATAGACATTAATTTTTTGTGGCTAATATTATATTTTATATGGTAATCATAATGTTAAGCTTTATTAATAGGTTCTCGGTATAAAAGAATATTTTGAATTGCTTGACCCAGCATCGAGGGCTTGTTATAAGATCTTTTGCAGTAACGGCTTGTGAAGTGATGACCATTAACTTTAAAAGGGGAATTGTATGAACAAATCCGAACTTATTGAAGCAATCGCGCAATCTGCTGAAATTTCAAAGGCAACAGCAGGAAGTGCGCTGGATGGAGCATTATCTGCCATAAAAGATGCACTTAAGAAGAATGATAGCGTAACGCTAGTCGGATTTGGGACGTTTAAAGTCGGTACACGAGCTGCTCGTACAGGCCGTAATCCGCGTACAGGAGCAGAAATAAAAATTAAAGAAGCGAAAGTTCCTAAATTCAGTGCTGGTAAAGCGCTTAAAGATGCAGTAAACTAGCGGCCTTCTGATCGGGTGCTTAGCTCAGCTGGTAGAGCGTCGCCCTTACAAGGCGAATGTCGGCGGTTCGAACCCGTCAGCACCCACCAGATCATTTAGCTAGTCTAGGAGTGGTAGTTCAGTTGGTTAGAATACCGGCCTGTCACGCCGGGGGTCGCGGGTTCGAGTCCCGTCCACTCCGCCAACTTTTTAAGCTTCAATTAAGATGACAAGATTTCTTGTCATCTTTATCTTGTTATATTTTTGTTAGATCTATCGGGTTTTTATCGTGTTTGATTTTGTTAGCCGCAAGAAGAGAATCGTTCAAGTCATCTTATTTCTGGCAGTTTTGCCATTTATGTTTTGGGGTGTTGAATCGTATCGTAGTGATAATGATGGTTATGTCGCAATCGTTGATGGAGAAGAAATATCTCGCCGTGAGTTTGAACAAGCCTTGCGTGATCATCATGAACGGATGCGTAATATGATGGGAGAGAACTTCGATAGTTCAATGTTGGATAGTTTTGAAATTCGTAATTCGGTTTTGGATAGTTTAGTCCAACAACGGCTGCTTTTTAGTGAAGCCGTCAGTAACGGGTTTACAGTTTTAGATTCACAATTAGTCAACACCATCCGGGATGTTCCAGCTTTTCAGAAAGACAATAATTTCTCTAATGAGCAGTATCAGGAATTATTACGTGCCCAAGGACTCACCCCAACTACTTTTGAGTCTCGTTTACGCCAAGAGCTTTTGTTGCAACAGCTTCTTGATGGCTATAGTGAGAACGGGTTCGTATCAAATGCTGTTGCTAAAAGAGTCATGTATTTAAGTGAAGTACAGCGTGAGGTTAGTCAAGTACAAATCAATTCAGAAATGTTTTTATCTTCAGTTGCACCTACTGAGGAAGAAATTAATGATTATTATGATTTGCATCGGAATGATTTTTTCTTACCAGAACGAGTACGTGTTGAATATGTTGTTTTATCGCTTGAAACATTAGCTGAAAATGAGCCGATAAGCGATGAGGCTGTTAGGAATTATTACGATGAGTATCAAGCAGAATTTAGTCAAGATGAGGAGCGTAAAGCCAGTCATATTTTGATTAGTGTTTCAGCTGATGCCGAAGATGAAGAAAAGCAAGAGGCACGTGAAAAAGCTGGAGATGTGTTGGAACAAGTCACGCAAGATCCAGAACGATTTGCAGATCTTGCTAAAGAATTTTCTGATGACCCTGGCTCTGCATTAATTGGTGGTGATCTTGGTTTTTTTGGGCGAGGCGTCATGGTAAAAGCATTTGAAGATGAAATTTTTCAAATGCAGCCTGATCAAATTAGTGGTGTTGTTGAAACAGACTTCGGCTTTCATATTATAAAGTTGGTTGAAATCAAGGATGCTCATATTTCTGGTTTAGAAGAAGTTCGTGAGCAGATTGAAAAGAAACTTAAACTGCAAATGGTCGGTAGTCTTTTTGGTGAAACAGCAGAAGACTTTAGTAATATTGTTTATGAGCAAAGTGATACGCTTGACGGTGTTGCAGAACGATTTGAATTAACCGTGCAAGAAAGTGACTGGATCGATAGAAATTCAACCCAGCCAGCTGTTTTGGCTAACAATCATTTAATGGCTGAAATTTTTTCGGATGAAGCTATTAATGATCAGCGTAATACTGAAGCCATTGAAGTGATGCCGGATACAATGGTATCTGCACGAGTAATAGAACATAAATCTGCTACAGCACAATCAATTTCTATTGTTAGAGATGATATTGTCAATATATTAAAGCAACAACTTGCAGAAGATATGGCGGTGACAGATGGTCAAGAAAAACTAGCTGACTTGCAGGCTGGTGTGGAAATTGATGTTGTTTGGGAGTCAGAAATGCAAATCTCCTATATGCAGCCTCAAGGACTGAGTATTGAAGCCGTTCAAGCAATATTTAAAGCCAATGTTGACCGCCTGCCAGCTTATACTGGTGTTGAAAATCCACAAGGTGGGTTTAGCTTAATACGTATTGGTAATGTAATAGAGCCGGAAATAACTGATGAAGAAAAACAAGTAAGCTTTAGGAAACAATTGCAACAAATGGTTATTCAAGAAGAAATGTCATCCTATCTTGCTGGGCTTAGACAACGATATGATGTCGTTATAAGAGAAGAAAGCTTTTAGATGACAATCCATTTTTACTGGATATGAATAACTAAAAAAGCCTGTCATTTATGACAGGCTTTTTTAGTTTAATTAACAAGTCAGTACATTGCGGCAACTGTTCCAATTGTCCCTAAAATTCATCAATTCAAGACACAAAATGTGAGTTTACACGTGTTAATGATCATTTTGTAACGTAGAAATGGTGGATTCTAGGGTTGAGCTGAATAGTTCGTTTAATTTAAGTCAAAAGCGACAGTATTAAATCCTGCGTCGACGTAAGTGACTTCCCCGGTAATGCCATTTGCTAAATCACTACAGAGAAATGCAGCGACATTGCCAACTTCATCGGTCGTAACATTGCGACGAAGTGGAGAAACTTTCTCTGTGTAACCTAATAACTTTCCAAAATCACCAATCCCGGATGCCGCAAGTGTTTTTATCGGGCCAGCAGAAATGGCATTGACACGGATGCCTTTTGGGCCAAGACTTGAGGCCATGAATCGAACATTCGCTTCTAGGCTAGCTTTTGCTAAACCCATGACGTTGTAATTAGGCATAACTCTAATTGCACCTAGATAACTTAGCGTCAAGAGTGCGCCGTTTCTGTTTTCCAGTAAAGGGAGAGCGGCTTTGGCCATGGCAGCAAAACTATATGAGCTGACATCATGTGCAATACGAAATGCTTCTCGATCAACGCTTTCAAGATAGTCACCAGATAATGCTCTGCGTGGCGCAAAAGCAATCGAATGGATGATGCTGTCTAAACCATCCCATTGTTTTTGAAGATCCTCAAAGCATTTTGTGATTTCGTCGTCTTTACTGACATCACAGGGAAATAATAAATCACTATCAAATTCAGCGGCAAGTTTTTCTACTCTTCCACGGATATCTTCACCTTGGTAAGTAAATGCCAGAGAAGCGCCTTCACGATGCATTGCCTTAGCGATACCATAGGCAATAGAACGGTTGCTGAGCAGGCCAGTAATAAGTACACGTTTATTAGCGAGAAACCCCATGAAATTTCCTTGTAAAATTGTAATTATTTCCAGATTATAGCTTAAGCATGCGAGAACGTGGAAAAGTACGCTACAAAAACAAGGCTTCGTATCATTTATCAAGAATGGTTTATTTCAGATACACTAGGCACAATGAATATGAAAATTAAAATCATTTGGGGTTGTTTTTTCTGTGCAGTTTTTTTATTTGGCTGCAATGAAATGAATTGGAATAATCCATATCCGTCGGAGGATGCCGGGCAAAACATCTTATATAGTGTTTTTACGGAAAGTCCCAAGCATCTTGATCCAGTACAATCCTATAGTTCCAATGAGATTCAATTTACAGCGCAAATTTATCAGCCGCCTTTACAGTATCATTTCTTAAAACGTCCCTTTACACTTATCCCGTCAACGACAATTCAATTGCCCGTAATCATGTATTTTGATCAAGATGGGAATCAACTGCCAGACAATGTACAAGCTGAAGAAATAGCCTATAGTATTTATGAGGTTTCAATTAAACCGGGTATTTATTATCAACCACACCCAGCTTTTGCGGTAGATGAAGCCGGTCAATGGCTTTATCATCATCTAAATGATCAGGTGCTTATGTCGATTAATGACTTACCTGATTTTCCGCGTACTGGAACACGCGAACTAACAGCGGAAGACTATGCTTATCAGATTAAGCGGTTAGCGCACCCAAGAATGCACTCGCCAATTTATGGCTTGATGACCGATTATATTGCGGGTCTTAAGGACTATGGGAAATTATTGCGGAAAGTTTATACTGAGCAATTATCTGGTGAAGGCTATTTAGATTTGAGGGACTATCCACTTGAGGGTGTGCAGGTGATTGATACCTATACTTATCAAGTGAAGATAAATGGTAAATACCCGCAATTTATCTATTGGTTAGCCATGCCATTTTTTGCACCAATACCTTGGGAGGCTGATCTTTTCTATTCGCAAAAGGGGCTAATTGAAAAAAGTATTACTCTGGATTGGTATCCTGTGGGTACGGGACCATACATGCTGACAGAGAACAACCCGAATTTAAGGATGGTTTTGGAACGGAATCCCAATTTCCACCAAGAATATTATCCCTCTGAGGGTATGCCAGGTGATGTGAAAAAAGGTTTGCTGGATGATGCTGGGAAACTTTTGCCATTTATTGATAAGATAATTTATACCCGGGAAAAAGAAAGTATTCCGCACTGGAACAAATTCTTGCAAGGTTATTATGATGCTTCAGGAATCGGATCTGATAGTTTTGATCAGGCAGTACAATTAGTTGGTCAAGGAGAAGCGACTGTTACAGAGGAAATGGCGGCGCAAGGAATACGTTTGGAAACATCAGTCGCAGTGTCGACTTACTATGTTGGGTTCAATATGTTGGATCCAGTGGTAGGTGATAGTGATGAACAGACACGCGATTCGGCAAGAAAATTGCGGCAGGCAATCTCAATTGCAGTTGATTACGAAGAATTTATTTCTATTTTTGCAAACGGACGAGGGCTATCGGCACAAGGACCTGTCTCTCCTGGGATCATAGGCTATCGTGACGGAGAAGCTGGTGTTAACAAAGTTGTATATGATTGGGTAAATGGTAGCCCTCAACGTAAATCAATAGAGGTAGCTAAGCGGCTACTTGCAGAAGCAGGGTATCCGAACGGTATTGATCAAGAAACCGGTGCACCATTAATTTTATATTTTGATGTAACAACCCGGGGTTCAGGTGATAGATCTAAGCTTGATTGGATGCATAAGCAATTTCAAAAACTAAATATCCAATTGGTTGTGCGGAGCACAGACTATAATCGGTTTCAAGATAAAATACGCAAAGGTAATGCGCAGATTTTTGAATGGGGATGGCATGCTGATTATCCTGACGCGGAGAATTTCTTATTTTTGTTGTATGGCCCACAGCGTAAAGTTGGTAATGAAAGTGGTAGTTCATCTAATAACGCAGCGAATTATGATAATACGGAATACAATCAACTATTCGAAACAATGAAGAATATGGATAACGGCCCTGAACGACAACATATTATTGATAAAATGGTTGATATCTTACGTCATGATGCGCCATGGATGTGGGGGTATCATCCAAAAGAATATGGTCTATATCATGCGTGGTATCAGAATGTGAAGCCAAATACAATATCAAACAATAACCTTAAATATTATAAGATTGATGCGGCCCTACGAGAGAAAAGCCGTCAAGAATGGAACGCGCCGGTGTTATGGCCTGTGATATTAATTGTCTTTATTATCGCATTTAGCATTGCGCCTGCTATTTCAAATTTCCGCAGGCGTGAAAGAAGCACTGGAGTAAGGGTGGATCCCTCTTGATTATGGATAAACTATAGCGATGCTTGGTTACATTGTACGGCGTATTCTTTATGCAATACCGATACTAATAGGCGTAAACTTAATTACGTTCGCCTTGTTTTTTGTCGTTAATACGCCTGATGATATGGCACGAATGCAATTAGGTGTTAAATATGTCACGCCAGAGGCAATAGAAAAATGGAAACAGGATCGCGGATATGACAAACCGCTAATCTTTAATCAACAAGAACAAGATCTAGCGCAATTTACCAATACCATATTTTTTGAAAAATCAATGGCAATGTTTGTGTTTGATTTTGGCCGTTCGGATGATGGCCGTGATATTGGTCAAGAAATAAAAACGCGCATGATGCCTAGCTTAGCGATCGCGCTGCCAGTATTTGTCTTGGGTTTAGCGGTTTACATTACGTTTGCATTACTCATGGTCTTTTTTCGTGCAACCTATCTCGATTTCTGGGGAGTGGTATTGTGTGTTGCGTTGATGTCCATCTCCAGTTTATTTTATATCATCGGTAGCCAATTTTTGATTAGTAAAACCTGGCACTTAGTGCCAATATCCGGATATGCTAGTGGTTTAGACGCCCTGAAATTTCTAATATTGCCAGTAATCATTGGTGTTGTTACCAGCGCGGGAGCAAGTACACGTTGGTATCGGACAATCTTCTTGGAAGAAATGGGGAAAGAATATGTACGTACCGCAAGGGCTAAGGGCTTATCTGAACAAATTGTTTTGTTCAAGCATGTTCTTAAGAACGCCATGATTCCAATATTGACAGGTGCGGTTGTGGTCATTCCTATGTTATTTTTAGGCAGTTTGATTATAGAATCATTCTTTGGCGTGCCTGGGCTAGGAAGTTATACGATAGATGCGATTAATTCACAGGATTTTTCGGTAGTGCGGGCCATGGTGTTTTTAGGATCTATGCTCTATATTATTGGTTTAATCCTCACAGACATTTCTTATACAATTGTCGATCCGCGGATCAGATTATCGTAAAAATCACCGCTTGGGCAACTGGTATTGACAGTACAATATAAATATTCGTGTTTATCCGCTATATATTGGGCAATAGGGTGAATTCTTGATTGACTTATTGGGCCAATGTATTCATAATCTGCCGTTTCGTTTGGAGGGGTTCCCGAGCGGTCAAAGGGATCAGACTGTAAATCTGACGGCTCAGCCTTCGAAGGTTCGAATCCTTCCCCCTCCACCAGTATTAAGAAGTAGATTTTAGTTAGTAGTTTATGGGTAGAGTAGTCTATCTATATGGTAGGTAGTGAGGAACACCATTTGAAGCAAGCGGGTGTAGCTCAATGGTAGAGCAGAAGCCTTCCAAGCTTACGATGAGGGTTCGATTCCCTTCACCCGCTCCAAATAGGGAGTTGTGGGCACTGATGGTTTGAGTAGTTTATGCCTGCCCATGTAGCTCAGAGGTAGAGCACTCCCTTGGTAAGGGAGAGGTCACCAGTTCAATTCTGGTCATGGGCTCCATAGGTCACTATGGTTTATAGTTATGGTTAAAGTACGCTAAGAGGAAACAAGTCATGGCAAAAAGCAAATTTGAACGGTCGAAGCCACACGTAAATGTAGGAACGATTGGGCATGTGGATCATGGTAAGACAACGCTGACAGCAGCGATTACGACAATATTGACGGAAAGTTTTGGTGGTGAA
>JAJFJJ010000100.1 GCA_021774195.1 Nitrosomonas sp.
ATTTTTTACTATGCGGGCAATCTGGTTTAATACAATCGGCATAGAGGGATAATGAATGTTCCTGAAGGGTGAATCCACGATGTTTCGCTATTTCTAGTTGGCGTTTTTCAATTTCTGCATCGTAGAATTCTTCCACACGACCGCATTGTAGGCAGACGAGATGGTCATGATGGCCATCACTTTTTAATTCAAAAACAGCTTTTCCGCTTTCAAAATGATGTCGTTCCAGCAAACCAGCTTGTTCAAATTGAGTTAATACGCGATAAACCGTTGCTAAGCCGATATCGTCTCCTTCGTTGATTAATTCCTTATAGACATCCTCAGCTGATAGGTGACGTACGGTGCTTTGTTCAAATAGATTAAGTATTTTAAGGCGAGGAAGTGTTGTTTTGAGGCCGATGGTTTTTAGATCAATGCTTTTCAGGTCGCCAGTATTGCTCATGGTATTCTCTGTTCCCTAAATTAATTACTGTATCATATAGTGTAGGACATGCTTAAGAAACAAATGATATCAAGATTAAAAACATGATTGTAAAAATAATTGTATTACTTGTTATTTTCCAGTTGGCGGGGTGCTCTTTGACACCTCGTTTTCTGTATAGAATTGATGTGCAACAAGGTAATGTGGTCACGCAGGAAATGTTCGAGACATTAAAATTGGGTATGACAAAATCACAAGTACGTTTCGTGCTAGGTTCGCCATTAATTGTTGATGCTTTTCGTGAAAACCGATGGGATTATGTCTATTTGCAGCATGAGAAAGGTGATTTGATTGAACAAAAGCGATTAACCATTTTTTTTGAAGAAGATATGCTTGTGGACATTGAAAATGTTATGTTATTTTCTGCGGAGCCTGCAGAAGAAGAACCGGTATCTGCAGATGAGGAATCTAAGCTAGATGAATCAGAGATCGAGTCAGAAGTAACGCAAGAGAATAATTAATCGCCTAAATTAATACAGGAAGAAGATGACGACACAAAGAATTGCAGTTGTTGGTAGTGCAGGAAGAATGGGACGTTCCTTATTGGAAGTGGTGACACAAGCGCCGGATATGCAGTTGACGGCTGCTCTAGAACGGGAAGGAAGCCCGTATGTAAACAAAGATGCCGGTGAATTAATAGGCGCCAGTTGTGGGGTTAATGTGGCGAGTGATTTTGCTGCTGCATTAAGTGGCTGTGATCAGATGATTGATTTTACCCGTCCTGAGGCAACATTGGCGCATTTATCGGCATGTCGTGAGCATGGCGTGAAAATGGTGATCGGTACAACCGGTTTCTCAGTAGAAGAAAAAGCACTGCTGAAAGCCGCATCAGAAGAAATCGCTATTGTATTTGCGCCAAATATGAGTGTCGGTGTTAATGTGACGTTTAAATTATTAGAAATTGCTGCCAAAGTACTTAATGAAGGCTATGATATTGAAATTATCGAAGCGCACCATCGCCATAAAATTGATGCGCCATCTGGAACTGCGCTGCGCATGGGTGAAGTGATTGCCGATGCTTTGCACAGGGATCTGGAGAAAGTGGCTATTTATGGACGAGAGGGTGTTACCGGTGAACGTCAATCGGATACGATTGGTTTTTCAACTATCCGCGCCGGTGATATTGTCGGCGAACACACCGCTATGTTTGCCGGTATTGGTGAGCGGGTTGAAATCACGCATAAAGCCAGTAGTCGTATGACATTTGCGATGGGTGCTGCACGTGCGGTACGTTTTCTAATCGATAAACCGAATGGTTTGTTTGATATGCAAGATGTGCTGGGGTTGCGATAACGCGAACATAATTTTATCCTCATCCTATGGCAACTTACGCAATCGGAGATTTACAAGGTTGCTATCCTTCCTTTCAGCAATTACTTGAACTGATCCAATTTAATCCCCAGCAAGATCAACTATGGCTGGCTGGGGATATCGTCAATCGTGGTCCGGATTCTCTGTCGTTGTTGCGTTTTATCAAACAAGCTGGAGACGCAGTGATTATGGTGCTCGGCAATCATGATTTGCATCTCTTGATGGTAGCGGCAGGTTTGGCTAAAATGCGTTCTAAGGATACCTTGCAACCTATTCTTGATGCGCCAGATGGTGCAGAATTACTGTTCTGGTTGCGTCAACAACGGCTATTTTATACCGATGGTGATTATGCCATGGTACATGCTGGACTATTACCAAGCTGGAGCATTAAACAGGCGAAGCAATTGGCGCATGAAGTTGAACATGCGCTTCGTCAGGATGATTTTCAAGACACTTTCTCGCAATTATATGGCAATACTCCAGATTCTTGGTGTGATGATTATGAGGGATATCAGCGCCTACGTGTCATTATTAACGCCATGACTCGCATGCGTGTTTGTACGTCTGATGGAAAAATGAGTTTTACATTTAAGGGCAATCCTGGCGATATCCCATCAGGTTATTTTGCCTGGTTTGACGTGCCTGACAGAGCAAGTAAGAACACCACAATTGTTTGTGGGCATTGGTCCGCGCTGGGTTTGTATCAAACTGAAAATATTATTGCACTGGATACCGGTTGTGTTTGGGGTGGTCACTTGACGGCGATACGTTTGCAGGACCGGAAGATTTTCCAAGTTCCCTGTGGGGAATCGGTAGCGAGAGCGCGTTAGCAATAGCCTGTTCAGACAAGCGAGCCAATTCGCGCCGGTTTTTCCCATGACATGAAATAGGGTCTGTAAACGATAGTTCAACATCAATACGGGGCTGACTTAAGATTTTTTTGAGTGATGAAACCAATGATGAGTCTATATAAGCGGCCTCTTGGCAAATGTCCCCGTCCATATTTCGATAACAAATGGCCACCGGATAGAGTTGGGCATCTATGCTTACCGCAGATTGCAATAATGACGCATAAAAATGATTCAAAACTTGACCGTTGCTCGTGGTGCCTTCCGGGAAAATCGTTACTCGTTCTCCATTATTGATCACCTCGCCAATAGACTGATTGATTCGCAGTGTGTCACTGCGTTTTGAGCGTTCAATAAATAATGTGCCGGTGTTGCGGCTCAACAAACCCAGAACCGGCCAGCCATTAATTTCCGATTTGGCAACAAACCGGGTCGGACAAGCTGCCATCATAACTAAGACATCCAGCCAAGAAACATGATTGGCTGCAAATAACACACGTGGGACCTCATGTCCTGGCGGTTTGCCGCAATATTGTAGATGAACATTCAGAATTGTTAGTAGTCCTTTCGCCCAGCGTTGCATCATGCGGCGTTGAATGTTACGTGAAAAACGTGGGTAAACGAACGATTGAAGGAATCCAGAGATGACGTGTAAGAATAAACGGATTACACGGATGATACGAACCGGTTGGCTGGTGGTTTTCTGCATGTTTTAGTTCTTATTGCGGCGCAATTGCCGGGGATTGGCAAAAACTATTAAACCGTGTCAGTTAATAATTAACAAGAGGATAAGGAAAAATTTTTGTAACTATTCAGCTCACCCCTAGAATTCACCATTTCTGCGTTAAAAAATGATCATTTACACGTGTAAACGCACATTTCGCGTCTTGAACTGATGAATTCTAGGGACAATCTAAACAGTTACAAGTTTATTGGTGTGTTGGTTGAAAGCCAAAGTCAGCGATGGTGTTGCGTAGAGCAGATTGCTGCTGCTTTGATGCTGGATATAAACACGCTTGGTGTCTATTAAAGATCCAGCTTAAAGCAGCAGCTATCTGAAGTTTAATGATACATAATATGATACTTAAATATTAGTACCCGAAGACCCGGACTTTACTGCCGAAACTTCACTTTCTAGCGCGACAATGCGTGACTCAAGCCTTGCCACAAGTGCTGCTGTGTCAGATGAAGACCCCCCGGTTTGAGCGGTTGCCCCTCCACCTTCCAAAGCCTCTACTCTTGTTTGTAATTGCTCTGGTAGTTTTTCTGACTCGGGACCAGCTAAATGTGTGAACTCCACACTGTCTTCATAGGGTTCACGGGTCGTACCGGTGGCTCTGATAATTGCGCCGGCAACTAGACCGCCAACAATAGCGATACCCATGGAGATACCAATACCAGTCAATTGCGCACCTGCGATACCAGGTACCACCAAGAGCGCACTAAATCCGCCTAATAATCCTGGTAAACCGTGCAAGTTATGCACACCGCAGGTGTCAAACAATTTGAATTTGTTTTCTAAAGCAGGTAACAAGAAAACATAACCAATAACAGAAATAGAACCAGCCAATAAGCCAATACCAAATGCACCAGTCGGGGAGACAATATCACAAACTGAGCCGATACCGACACCACCAGCAAGTGCTGCATTGGCCATGTCGACCATTGATGTTTTGCCGCCGTTAAGCTTGTTACTTAGGAAATAGGTGGCAATGGTCGCACCGGATAACGCCAATAAGGTGTTTGCGACGGTTTGTGGCATGTCTTCCAACGGCACGAGTGCGGTTGCAAAACTTGGCCAGAAAAGCCATAGCACCATGGAACCAAGCATGGCAAAACGATCGGAAGTATGGTCAGACTCGATTGGTTGACTACGTTGGTATGCGGTTGTCAGAACAATTGACATGGCTAAACCAAAATAGGCACCAAATGCGTGGATGACAATGGATCCTGCGGTATCTTGGAAACCAGTTGTTAAGCCGAAGGCATCATCTAAGACAATCCATTCGTTTAATAAATAGAGCGGAACCACTAAAAGTGCTAATAATGCATATTGGAAAACACGTAAGCGTCCAAGCACCGCGCCCATTGCAATTAAACAAGTTGCCGCGGCTAACTCTGCAAATAATATGGCATCCAGGGTATGTGGATCTAAATGGTGCCCAAAAATACCGTTAGCACGTAATAGGATATAAAGTGGAAGCGCAACTGCGACCACCAAATAGGTGCCGGTTACGGCTCCAAATCCGTATCGGCGTACAAATACCATGAGAAAGCCGAAACCAATCAGCAACATGGCCAGGATATGGATAATATAATTATATTGTGCAACAACACGCGCTTCACTTAGTGGCGCCTCTTCTGCACTGACCAAACTACTGAAACTTAGGAGAAACAAACCCACTGCTCCCAACAGTGCCCAGCTAAAGCCTTTGTTCATGTGATTCTTCCTTATTCTAGTGATTTTCGGGTTATTCCCGGGCGAGACCCTTAGGAAATAATGGTGGGCAACTATTGCGCAGTTCGCCCACCATCGAGAGTGTGACCTGTAATTTCCTTAAAGACAATAGGGTCTAGCCAAATAATTAGTTTTTTTTAACTAATTTAGAACCGCAGGTTGATATCAGTTAGGCTAGAAAATTGTGTGGTTTAGTGGTCTTAACCTGAATGTTTCATCAGTTGTTGGATTTTTAACGCCGGACTCGTTTGACTGGTATTCGGATTGTAATTTTTCAGTATATTTCGGTAACTGTTTTGATTGCCCCTAGAATTCATCAGGTCAAGGCGCAAAATGTGAGTTTACACGTGTAAATGATCATTTTGTAACACAGAAATGATGGATTCTAGGGGTAAGCTGAATAGTTACTTCGGATTAACGATTGATGCGCGGATGCATTCCGGCTTTGAGTGCTCGGAGGGCTTCTTCAAGGCTGCTAACAATTTGCCTGTTCGGGCAGAAGATATTCTTATTTAGTTCACGTTGCGCGTAATGTTGGCGGACGAAATCGAGTCGTTGCCATTCTGAAATTCGTGGTTTGGACCAGGTTTTGTCGTCACGGCCTAGCGCATATAACTTTCGTTCTTTGGTCTCACAGCGTATACCTTCATAGCTGACGTTCATTGCACCGGCAGATGATTGTACAACAAGGCTAAAGCGGATGACACCATCTTGACCAATTTTAATTGATGTGGCATCGACAAAATGTTGATAACTTGTATTTGGGCCAACATCAACGGCAATCAGGTTTTCTTGGCTAGGATAGGGTGGAAGTTGGGTTTGTTGTTCAACCCAGGGCTTTTCATTATCAAATTCGTCTTTAAAAACATCCTGTCTTGCACAGGCTGTTAAGAAAAATAAGCAAATAATGAAAACAGCGTGCTTCATGGTCTGATTAAGTCACCTAATAAAGCGTCACGATAAGGTGATTTGATCGGATCAATGACGGCGCGATACGCAGGGTGTTCGACGCCCATACTTAGTGATCCGCCTTGATCAAGGGCGCTAATCATCTTAGGGGTTAGTTCAAAACGGAGAAAATGCACAGAAGAGGTTTTTTCAGCCGTTGCACGTTCAAGGTCTTCATCGGCAATCGCGTATACCGGCTCATGTCCAGCAATCTTGACCCACACCTTGTCTTCAATCCCGACCATTTTGGCTAATTGTTCAGCCCGCTCGGTTGGGTCGGGATATTCGATCATCATGGTGGCTTTCCAATTGTGACCATCGGGAATTAGTGGCGTATAAGTTTCCAGTTCATGGACAATTTCTTCTTCTTGAAAGATCCGTTCGACATGCAGCATCTCCTGGATTTGATAACGGATGGTCAATTCATCTTCAAAAATCAGCGTGATGTGTTCACCCAGTGGGATTTTTCGGTTTTTTTTATGCGCCATGACTTGCGCACGGAATGCTTTGCGTGTTTTAGCATAAGCTTCCAGTGTCAGTAGGCTGTCGCGAGTTATTTTTGCCATCAGTTTTTTTTGTTGGGGTTGTTAATGGTATGGATATCCTGTTCACTAGTAATTTCATGTGCAGTGTCGTCACCATAAGCCATGCGTATTAAAGTCAGCGGGTGGAATTTTTGTGCTTTGTTCTCATCGCCCATCCCTTGCTCAATATGGCGTGCGGCAATGGCGCAATCAGAACTGATGTAATCCGGTTCTGGAGCTGCCATTTGCCGGAATACCGGTCGCCCGATTTTCATTGAGTCGGCGAAATACTCACTTTTTACTCCCCAGGTACCATCATGACCTGAACAGCGCTCGACGACCGTGACCTGAGTGTCCGGAACAAGTTGTAACAGGTCACGTGTTTTTTTGCCGATATTTTGCACGCGTTGGTGGCAAGGGATGTGATAAGCCACTTTGCCGAGCGGATTGGTGAAATTGGTTTTCAGCAGTTTGTCCTGATTTCTCAGCACAAGATATTCAAAAGGATCAAACATGGCCTTAGCCACGGCTTGTACTGCCTCATCGTCGGGAAACATCAGCGGCAATTCTTGTTTGTACATCAACGTGCAAGAAGGGACGGCAGAAAGAATAGCATAGCCTTCTTTGGCTAGTTTTAGTAGATGAGGAATATTCTCGTTTTTCAGTGATTCGACGGCTTTTAGGTCACCTAATTCGAGTTTTGGCATCCCGCAGCAGACTTCTTTTTCAACCAGACGGGTTGGGATTTTGTTGTGTTCGAGAATCTTTAATAGATCATGACCAATGCCGGGCTCATTATAATTTACATAGCATGTGGCATAAACGGCCACTTTTCCAGGGGTTCGTTGGCCGTCGATAATTTCAAACGAATCGTTTGTTTTGGCGTGAGAACGAAACTTTTTTGTCGTATATTCTGGCAGTTTCCGATCGGCGTGTATTCCTAACGTGCGATCCATTAATTGACGTGTGGCTGGTGTCTGATTAATGGTGTTTACCGTTTGAACAACCACAGGAATGGTGGCGAGTTTGCCGACCGTATCAGTGCTGGATAATAATTTGTCGCGAAATCCAGCGCCTTTGTTTTGGAATTTAACGGCTTTGGCGCGTAGCATCAAGTGTGGGAAATCCACGTTCCACTCATGCGGTGGCACATAAGGACACTTGGTCATGAAACACATGTCGCATAAGTAACAACGATCCACCACTTCCCAGTATTTGTTTTTTTCTACACCATCAAGCTCACCCGTAGTGCCTTCATCGATCAGATCGAACAAGCGTGGAAAGGCGGTACATAGATTAACGCAACGGCGGCATCCCTGACAGATATCATAGACGCGTTCCATCTCATTGATCAGATTGTTTTCGTTGTAGAAGTCTGGGTTTTTCCAGTCAAGTGGATGACGTTTTGGTGCTTCCAGACTGCCTTCTCGAGTAGCCATAGGAAAAAATAATTGAGTAAAGTTGAATCAAAAAATGATGGCATTTAAATGGGTTAAACGCCATCATTTTAATATGGAATAACAGGTTGGAATGTTTTAATTAATCAACAAATCCATCCAGTGCGCGCTGGAAACGATTGGCGTGAGAGCGCTCTGCTTTGGCCAATGTTTCAAACCAGTCGGCGATTTCATCAAAACCTTCATCACGTGCTGTTTTAGCCATACCGGGATACATATCGGTGTATTCATGGGTTTCGCCAGCGATAGCCGTTTTCAGGTTGTCACGCGAAGCACCGAAAGGCATGCCGGTTGCTGGATCACCGCAAGTTTCCAGGTATTCTAGGTGGCCATGAGCGTGACCTGTTTCCCCTTCAGCGGTTGAGCGGAATACTGTTGCAACATCATTTTGTCCTTCTACGTCCGCTTTGGCCGCAAAGTATAAATAACGACGGTTGGCCTGAGATTCTCCGGCAAATGCGGCTTTCAGATTGCCTTCTGTTTGAGATCCTTTGAGTTCCATAACATTCTCCTTTTTAATGTAACGAGTATACAAAATGATTTAATGAACGAAGTTTAATTCTTATTGGAATCGTCATCTATCTTATCATTCATCTGCTTCAGAATTAATTGGTTTTTCTAATTTACACTGCATTTTAATTGAGTGAAATAAAAAGACGAGAAGTGATGTTACAGCATTTCGCCAGCATTTAATTCGAGTATGGCGAGTGCGAATTAGAATATAAAGCCCAATCTGCAATCTGTGCAAGGAGACTATCGAAGGGGCTAAGGCTTGTCAACAGTTTGGCAAGCAATTGGTCATGGTATAAATCAGAATTTTTTTGGCTGTCTAACCTAAAAATTGCACCAGTTGCTAGAATTTAAACAGCCGAGCTGTTTGAATTGGGCGTTCCTGGAAAAATCATGGAAATATAGTTTCAATACCTATACTGTTTTGTGATATATGGTACAGTACTGTTGTGGATAATTATATTGCTTATTTGAAATAGGGTGTTAGAGAAATTGAATCAATCTATTCAGGTTCTTAAAAGAAACCATGAAATCTCCAGTTACGTCAATTCTTAGTGCAGAACAATTACAGAATTTATTTGATGGCACGACAGATTTACTTCAAGGTGTTGCCCCAGACGGGTCTTTTCTGTTTGTAAATAAATCTTGGTGTGAGGTGTTGGGGTACCCGCTTGATGAAATATTAGCATTGAATGTGTTTGATGTTATTGATCCAGAATATCATGACCATTACCGTAATTTTATGCAGCGGATTATATCTGGTGAAGATGTTGGTCTAATAAAAACCGTATTTAAAAGCAAATCAAATCAAGTAGTGAACCTAGAAGGTTATGTTAATTTGCGGGTTGAAAATGGTCAGCCAATTGCCATGTGTGGAACTTTTCGAAGGGCTACTAAACGAAAGATGGAAGATGAATTCCGGCATATTGATGAAAATCCTGAATGTCTGATATCAAAGCGTACGAACACTCATGTTACTAATCTGAAACAAAAAGAAACTTCGCTGGTTGAATCGTACCAATTATTTCAAATGATTATTGATACGATACCGATACGTATTTTTTGGAAAGATAAGCAACTACGCTATTTAGGGTCCAATCTTGCTTTTGCTGAAGATGCCGGTGTAGAAACACTACAGGATTTGGTTGGCAAAAATGATTACCAACTTGGTTGGAAAGAACTGGCTGAGTCTTATCGTAGAGACGATCTTGATGTCATAAAATCCGGTTGTGCAATGCTGGCTTATGAAGAACCGCAAATAACGCCAGACGGGAGACGGGTTTATTTAAGAACATCCAAAGTACCGCTACGTACAGATGAGGGCGAGATTATTGGGGTACTTGGCGTATATCAAGATATTACCGATGAAAAGAAAGCGCATGATGCTATGCAGCTAGCAAATACCATCTACCAGTTGAGTAATGAGGCGATTGTATTAACCGATGACAATAATCTTATCTTGAAAATAAACCCGGCGTTTACACGACTGACTGGTTACGAAGAGCAAGATGTGATTGGCAAGAATCCAGGGATATTCCAGTCAGGCCGTCATAGTGATGTTTTTTATCGTGAAATGTGGCATGACTTGTTGAAAAATGATCAATGGCAAGGTGAGATCAGGGACCGGCATAAGGACGGTTCGGTTTATGCGGCATGGGTGACTATCAATTTGATACGTCATGTAGATGGGTATATAAATTATCATGTTGCACGGTTTTCTGATATTACAGAAAAGAATCAAAAAGATGATTTGCTTGTGAAGCAGGCAAACTACGATCAGTTAACGCAGTTACCTAATAGAAACTTATTTAAGGAGCGGTTGGAACAGGAAATTAAGCGTTCACAACGCAGTGGGTTGCCACTTTCGGTGTTATTTCTTGACTTGGATCACTTTAAAGATATTAACGATACCTATGGTCATGATAAAGGTGATGAGCTGTTAATAGAGGTTGCGGATCGTATTAATGGTTGTGTGCGTAAAACCGATACTGTTGCAAGACTGGGTGGGGATGAGTTTACAGTCATATTACCTGAAATTGTTGATGAGGTGAGGATCTCAGACATTGCACAGAAAATTAACCAAGTATTAAATAAACCATTTAGATTCAGTCAGGATGAAATTGATTATCATATTTCATCCAGTATCGGTGTGGTGATTTATCCGAGAGATGGTGAAGATATCAAGAGTATTATGAAGCATGCAGATCAAGCCATGTATGCGGCAAAAGAAGAACGTAATTGTTATAGTTACTTTACGCCAGGTATGCAACAGGCAACCAACCAGAGAATGGTATTAATAAGTGATCTTAGGCAAGCATTGGTACGAAATGAGCTAGAAGTTTACTATCAACCAATTCTAGATTTATCGCATAAACGGATTATCAAAGCAGAAGCATTGTTGCGCTGGAGGCATACTCAGTATGGGACGATTAATCCGGCAACCTTTATACCATTGGCTGAAGAAAGTGGATTAATCGTAGAAATAGGTAATTGGGTAATGGCGCAAATAATTCACCTCATTGAAATATGGCGCAAGAGATTTGGTGAGATTATCCAGATTAGTGTCAATATGTCACCGATTCAATTTAAGCAAAAAACCGAATTGGCCCTGTCAGGAAAAATCTTGGAAATGAGATTGCCGGGTAATAGTATCAACATGGAAATTACCGAAGGACTGTTATTAAAAGCTTCTGCCATCGTTAAAGACCGTTTGTTGGAATTTCAAGATAGTGGTGTGGAAGTGTCTATTGATGATTTCGCTACCGGGTTTTCCTCACTGTCTTATCTTAAGAAGTTTAATATCAACTATCTTAAAATAGACCGCTCATTTGTTAATAATTTAAATGAAGATGCCCCTGATTTAGCCTTAGTTGAAGCAATAATCGTGATGGCACATAAATTAAATATTAAGACCATTGCAGAAGGGGTGGAGACCAAGGAACAAGAAGACTTATTGACTGAAATTGGCTGCGATTACGTGCAGGGGTATTTCTATTCGCCACCTGTCCCGGTTGATCAGTTTGAGCAATTATTGGTTGAACAAATGGATTGAGGGCACCTCTAAAAATTCGGGTTTCTAAACAAGACAAGGCGAGAACAAAAAATATTGATGCAGCATACTG